>NZ_JBEUEL010000006.1:0-123427 GCF_041725775.1 Pueribacillus sp. YX66
AGCCTAAAAAGCGTACAAAAATAGAGTGCTGAAAATATTGGTGTAAAAGAACAACCGAGAATAACTTGACACATACCAAAGCATTTTCATTTTACACAACGTTTTTCTATTTTTGATATAATAATACTTATTTCATGGCAATATAAAAGGTGGCTGATAACGATGGTCATTCAACTTAAAAATATAAGCTATCAACGACAAAATAAAGTGATTTTAAAAAACATTGATTGGATAGTTCAAAAAGGTGAGCATTGGGCTTTACTTGGATTGAACGGTTCGGGAAAAACGACATTGCTTAACATCATTAATGGCTACATTTGGCCAACGACTGGTGAAGTGACGGTACTCAGCAAACAATTCGGAGCGTATCCGCTCGGTGAACTGCGCAAACTTATCGGCTGGGTAAGCACATCCATGCAAGAAAAATTATACGGGAATGAATATACCGAAAATATCGTCTTATCTGGTAAATTTGCATCTCCAAAACTATACGAAGACCCTGAGCAAACAGATATTGATCGAGCATTAAATTTGATGGAAGAGTTTGGTTTAAGTAGTTTTATTCATCGCCGTTATGCAACATTATCCCAAGGCGAAAAGCAAAAGGTGTTAATTTTGCGAGCGCTGATGGCAAATCCAAAACTGTTAATTTTAGATGAACCGTGTACGGGGCTTGACGTGTTCGCGCGCGAGCATTTGCTCGAAACCGTTGACCAGTTAAGCAAACAGAATGATGCACCAACATTGATTTACGTTACACACCATATTGAAGAAATTTTACCTGTCTTTCAAAAAACGTTAATGCTTCGGCGCGGAAAAATATATCAAGCTGGGATTACAGCGGATTTGCTTACAGAAGAACAGCTTACTGAGTTTTTCGAAGCACCGCTTCCAGAACGGGCGACGTTTTTGCGGCAGTTCGTCCGTTCATAAACGATTACTATCACTCTACTATGTTTAAACTGTACGAAAGTCATCATTTCGACTTTTGTGCAGTTTTTATATGATTCTAAATCTGTAATTATCATGTAATTTGTTACTACATACCATTTAACGGTTCAGACACCTACAAATGTAGGTTTGTTTTTTGAATTTTACGACTTTTCTCGGAATGGTGAAAAGAAAAAGAAACCTTTATTGTAGTAAATAAGGTCTGTCCTTTTTGTACAGACAAAAATAAAATAAGGGGGATTTAAAAATTAGGAATATTTCAAAAATAACTGTTGCAATGTTCACTTTGACTATGATCTTTTTGTATGCATTTACAACGAATCAGGCAAAGGCTTCGGATAACAGTCAAGAGGTAGAGATGATTTTTGAATACGGGTGTGGCATTGTTTTTCCAGGTATAGAGCCGAGTCTTGAGCCAGTGGACGTTATTTTCAATGCTACTGCACCTCAATGGGTTAAAGCTGGCGAGGAGTTTTATTTGAACAACGTCTCGATTGCTTTTAATTGGAATTATTCTGATGAACATGCAATATTCGAAGGGATAAACTTCAAAATAAACTCAGAGAATGATTCAGGAGTAATTCATAAATTTCTCGACAATAACGCTGAATTAAATGCTCCTTCAGACGTTCCTAGACCTGTTAAAGTACCTTTAACACCTGAAGGCGGAGTCGAAGTTGGTCCATTCATTGCCGGTGAAGTAGGTGAAGTCATCTTAAAGACAGATGAAATTCGTATGAATGTCGAGCTAGATCTTGGTATGCCTCTGACTATCGGATTTACATGTCTAACGCAAGAAAGAGAGTTTGTTCTTGCAAAGGTATTGATTGATAACGAAGCGCCTGTCATCTCATTAAACGGTGACAACCCAATGACAATCAAACAAGGTGACCCGTACGAAGAACCCGGTGCAACGGCGCAAGACAACCTTGACGGTGATCTGACCGGTCAAATAAAAATTTCTGGTGACGTGGATACAGACACAATTGGCACGTATACGGTGACGTATACCGTGAGCGACAGTGTTGGTAACGAAACAACAGTTGAACGCACTGTGAACATTGTTGAACCGTTCGGTTCGTGGTATACAGGCGAAGGTCCGCCTAATGACATTGTTGGAAACAATGGAGATTCATACCTCGATACGACGACCGGTGACGTGTATAAACGTGAGCCGGACACATGGACGAAAATCGGCAACCTAAAAGGTGACGATGGCAAGCGAGGTTCTGCAATCCTTACTAGTTCAGGTGCACCATCTGCGGATGCGGGGGATATCGGTGACTTGTATCTTGATACGAATACAGGTAACGTGTACGAAAAAACGGCTAATGGATGGAAGAAAATAGCGAACTTGCAAGGACCGGCTGGTCCACAAGGTCAAAAAGGACCGAAAGGTTCTGCTGGATCAGGTGGTGGTAGCGGTTCAGGCGATGATGGTGGTGGAACAGGCAAAACAAAAACATCAACAAGCAGCGATACAGATGGAAAAGGTAAGTCTTCTAAAGGTGGAAAACTACCAAAAACAGCGACAAGCTTACCAACTCTCATGTTAATTGGTAGCTTCCTCGTAGTCATTGGTAGTATAGTATTCGTAAGACGCAGGAAAGCAATCGAATAAGTCTTCAAACGCTTATTAGGAAAATACACATAAATTACGAAAGCAGGTGGAGTAAAATTATTTTCCACCTGTTTTGCTTGAAGGGGCTTTTTAAACTGCCCCTTCAGAAAGAGAGGTACATCTGGAGGCTTGCTATATTAAAGATTTAAAAAGCTTATAAATGTTTTATAAGCGGAGACCAATTGTTAATAATAGCCGACTAGCTTGTCCCAAACAACTGGCTGCTCATCAGGTTCCTCAGTGTCACCTTCTTCCGCATTTTCTAGTGCATCCTCCTCTTCAACCGTTTCTTCTGTTGTATCGCTTGAATCATTTCCATCTTCTAACGATGTTTCAGTTTTTTCATCTTTGGCTGAAGGTTCATCAAAACAGCCTGCTTCACTGCTGTCTTCACCATCATCATCCTCAGCCGGAACGTCTGTTGAATCTTCGTCCCCAGCATCTACTGATAAATCCTCTGTTTCTTCAGATTCCGTTGATTCATCCGTAGACTCAGTTGTTTCGTTGTTCCCATCTTCAACCGGTAAAGAAATACCAAGTGTCTCTTGGATAAAACGATCATAGTAATCAAGCAAACTATCAAATCTTTCAAAAATGTATGAGTAAAATGTTTTAAACCTATTCCTCTTGAATGATGTTTGCTCGATTTGGAATGAAAAGGATAACAAGTCATAGCACAATAGGGGGATTAAGCATAAAACATGAAAAAGAGGCTCTCTTTTTGTATGGTAGATTTGCCAAATAATCACCGAAAGGAGAGCCTCTTATGAAAAAAGATAACATGAATTATCCAACTTTAAAAGAAATTGAACTCGAATTATTTTCTATGTTACAAAAATGCTTTAGCCAAGTCTTAACCAAAGTTCTTAAAGAACTTGATGAAGAAATTTCTTCACAGCGTGATAAATCAAGATTTTACTGTAAAGATAAACGAAAGACCACGTTTGAAACGATGTTTGGACCGATTACGATGAAACGGAGGTATTACCATCTGTCTCTAAAAGACGTTGACGAATCGTCTCATGACTCATAACGTGATACCCTAAAAATTTCTTTAACGTGGATTCGGCTTTTCGATAAGCTGTCCCCGTTACGGCAAGTTCTAAGGCTAAATCTTCAACTAACGGACTTGCACCTTTTGCCCCATCAAATTTTAAATACTGATCGAGAAGGTAAACGTATCTCTCTGCTTTTCTATCTATATTCAAAAAAGAGATGAAATCTAGAAACCGTGTTCTTTTTGTAAAAGTGGATGGCTTATATATCAAAAGACAAGGGGAACGACGTAAAGGTAAAGAAACGAAAATAGCCGCTATTCATGAAGGCTGAAAAAAGAATGGGAAACGCACCTCTCTTATCAATAAGCGTCATTATATACACCAAGAAAATCAGTCTTTTTGGGAAGGATTTGAGCAATTTCTTTATGAAAATTATGGTTATGACCCTACATATCATATTCTTATTATCAACGGGGATGGTGCGGAATGGATTACATCCTGTCGTGAATATTTTAAAAACAAAAAGAACGCTTTTTTTACCATCGATCGTTTTCATGTCGCTCGAGAGGTCAAGTCCATTTTTAAAGAGCACCCTCGTTACAAAGAGATTCAAAAAAAGCTGGCTCAATATGATTCGAAAGGCTTTCTTTTGGAATTAAACAGTGCAGTAGGTACATTAGCCGATCCGAAGAAAGAAGAACAATTGGAAAAACTGATTAAACAGCTCAGCCAATACCCTGAAGCGCTCGAAGATTACCGTGTATGATTACGAAAGAAAGGGATTAAAACCGAAGGGATGCGTCCGATGGGAAATGCAGAATCAACAATGAGTGTATTTGCCAGTCGGGTGAAAAACGGTCGTTCTTGGTCAGATAAAGGGATACAAGCGTTTCTAAACTTTATGGTTGGTTTAAAAGACAACTTGCCTATTAAGACGCTCTTAGGCTTATTTGAGCGAACGACCCAACAACAAGAAGATTCAAAACCAAAGTTTTATAAAGAAAAGCTAACAAATCGCCTATAAAAAGAGAGTTTTCTTAAAGCGTTAGGAAAACTCCCACAAAAGCTTGACTCAGTCAATGAAGTTTCAGAAATTGGTTGGATATTGTAATTTTGATAAAATACAAGAGACCTACTAACGCCTCAACTGACAGCAACAATAAAAAGTTTAATAACAGCAGGTGCTTATTTACTCTTTCTTCACCTTAAACGACAAGCAGAGTCCTTGAATAGAATGATAAAATCAATCCATTACTAACTAATAAGTTTGTATCGCAACTTAAACATAAGGAGAATGAACAATGAACTGGTATGACAAATTAAATACATACTTTCCAGTTGAAGAGATGAAGTCGAAAGAGCAAATTAATGCTCTCTTAGCAGATAAAGGTGATATCTACCATAAAGACGAAGGGGATACCCATATTTTAATGTACGCGGAGTTCGATTCGTTTGTATTTATTGACTTTTTATGGGTCTCCGAAAAAACGAGAGGTAAAGGAATTGGTCACCAGTTAATCGAAAAAATGAAAGCAAAAAATAAACCGATGATACTAGAGGTTGAACCGGTAGTTGCTGACGACCCGGACACTAAAAAGCGGCTCCGCTTTTATAAACGAGAAGGGTTTACTCACGCTGAACCAATTATTTATTATCATCAGGATTTCATCACAAATAAAGAAACTCAATTAGAAGTTTTATATTGGGCAAAAAGTGAGCTATCTGAAAAAACGATTTTTGAATATATGAAGAAAATATACGAAGAGGTTCACGCTTATAACGTAGAAAAAATTTATGGTAATCTTCCAAAACCAGTGTATAAGGTCCTACGCTTTGACGAAAATCGCAAATTGTAAATGATTGGTTTGTAAAAGGACATTACATTTTCGTTAATGTAATGTCCTTAGTATTTCTGTTTTCCAGTATCCATTTTTCTTCTTCTAAACTTACGACGGCTTCTGAGCCTTATCCGAAGCTACGCCAAAATTCCATCAAAAACTAACAAAGAAACTGTTTACTCAGCTTCTGCAATGATCGCTAAAACATTTTCAGTATCAACTTTTCATTAATTTAAATAGCAATAAGACCGCTTGCTCTACATCTATACACATAGAACGACCCACATTAAAAATCTTTCCATTCGAATTACATCTTGCTCATTATTTTTGGACATTTTCTTTACCAAATAAAATGAGTCGGGCGATACCGATAAAGTACTCGGACTCTCGAATGATATGGTCAAGGATTGTTTGCGCGATTGGTTTATCTTTTGCTGCTGAGCTATTGTCTTTAATTTGACGACATAGCTCGATAAACTGCTCGCTCTCTTCTAAACAAAATGTTATCAATTGGATAACTTGCCTTTGAAGTTGGACATAAACATAGCCACTACGAACGACCGATTCAACATAACTAACGACGGTTTTGTGTGTGTTTGAAAGCGATTTTTCCCATTCTTTCAATGCTTCGACATATACTTTTTCTAAATCGTTTAATGCTTCACGTATGACAACCGTATGTTCTTCTTCTTGCAATTTCCAAAATTCAGCTTCATCTAAAATTCTGAGCGGCATTTGCTGACCGTAATAAAATTGCATTCCTTCCAATCCTCCCCTTCATCCACTCTTTTCCAACTATATGAAAATTCCGAGTTAGATATGACGAAGGTTGGACTGGAATTTTTTTGTATCCTATACTACAAAAAAACCTTCCACTAAAAACTAATGGAAGATTGATTTATATATCAAATTACAGTTGAATTCTCCAGCCGAAAGGATCAGGCTCTGTTCCATATTGAATACCAGTTAATGTATCATATAATTTTTTCGTAAGTGAGCCAATTTCCCCATTGTTGACGATAAGCTGTTCATTTTTCCAGAAAAACTCTCCAATTGGTGAAATAACAGCGGCTGTACCTGTTCCGAAAGCTTCTTCTAACTTTCCATTTTTGTGAGCTTCGTAAATTTCATCGATCGAAATTTTACGTTCGACAACGGGGATTTCCCAATGTTTTAAAAGATGAAGGATAGAATCTCTCGTAATTCCATGTAAAATGCTACCATTTAATGCAGGTGTAACAACTTCGCCATCGATTTTGAAAAAGACGTTCATGCTACCGACTTCTTCGACGTATTTTTTCTCTTTTCCATCTAGCCATAGCACTTGAGTGTAGCCGATTTTCTCAGCTTCTTCTTGACCGATTAAACTGCTAGCGTAGTTTCCACCCGTTTTTGCTTCACCTGTCCCGCCTGGTGCTGCACGAATGTATTCTTCCTCAACCAAAATTTTAACCGGATTAATACCTTCTTTATAGTAAGAACCGACCGGTGACATAATGATAAGGAATTGATACGTTTTCGAAGGTGCTAAACCTAAGCTCGGTTCAGTAGCAATAACGAATGGACGAATATAGAGTGACGTTCCCTCTGCTTTTGGAATCCAATCTTGATCAAGTGTCACTAATTGCTTTAACGCTTCAAGTGCTAAATCCTCATCAATTTTCGGAATGCAAATACGCTCATTCGATTCATTCAGTCTTTTAAAATTTCGTTCGGGCCGAAAAAGGAAAATTTGATCATCTTTCCGATATGCCTTAAGCCCTTCAAATACCGTTTGTCCATAGTGAAAAGCTTTAGCTGCGGGGTCAAGCTCCAACGGTGCATATGGTACGATCCGCGGGCTATGCCATCCTTGTCCTTCCGTATAATCCATCATAAACATATGATCCGTATACTGCTTTCCGAATTCGATTTGATCCTCAGCCGGTTTTTGTTTACGATTTGTACTTTCAATCGTTTGAATTTCATTACGTTTCATACAGAATACCCCCATCATTTTTACAAATTCCTCGGCTTTGTATAAAAATATTCGTATTTATATAACCGCTATCTATTTGTTAGATGCAACATCCATATCAATAAAGTGACTCAAACAAACATGTTCATAAATACCTTACTTCATAATTATACATCATAATTGCTGAAACTGATCAAAAAACTGTTCAGCCATACAAGATATATAATCATTCGACATGTCTTTTTGATTTGAATGGGGGGCTCATTGTAGTAGTTCTGTTAACCGAAAGAAATCGGTTAGAACTCAATTTCTTTCGGAATCTAGAGCATCAGATTTACTCTTTTTCGGAAACACCTGCCTCTGAAAAAGTTGCCATGTCACTAAGCATTTTTGTCGCTGCTTCAACGATTGGAAATGCGAGTGCGGCGCCAGTACCTTCTCCAAGTCTCATATGTAAATTAAGTAATGGGGTTTTGCCTAGTTTTTCAAGGGCTGCTTGATGACCAGGCTCTGCTGAATAGTGACCTGCAAGCATATAGTCCGAGGCACATTCATTAATTGCCGTTGCAATAATCGCTGAGACCGTACAAATAAAGCCGTCGACGATTATTGGGATGCGATTCCTGGCAGCTGCGAGCATTGCCCCTGCCATTGCAGCAATCTCATAACCACCGAGTTTTTTTAATAGATCAATCGGGTCGTTTTTATTAGGTTTTCGTTCCTCAATTGCCCGTTCAATAACGCTTTTTTTCACTTTCATTTGTTCCGTCGTCAATCCCGTACCAGGACCGATAAGTTCAGCAAGATTTTTCTCTGTGATGACGGCAAGCAATGCACTTGAAGAAGTCGTATTGCCGATCCCCATTTCACCAACGATTAAACATTTCGCACCTTTTTTAATTAATGTTTGAGCTTCTTCACTACCAATGTTAAGTGCTTCGTATGTTTCCGCTTCAGTCATAGCATCCTCTATAACAAAATTTCTCGTTCCTCGTCTAATTTTTCGCGAAACTAAATTTTCGTGTGTCACTGTCTCTGCTACTCCGACGTCAACAATCGAAAATTGGGCACCGATTTGGCGACTAAACACATTCATTGCTGCTCCACCAGATAGAAAGTTTAGTACCATTTGCGCCGTCACTTCTTTCGGATACGCAGACACACCTTCATCTGTTACACCATGATCAGACGCAAAAAGAAGCGCGGCTGGTGGCGAGACGACCGGGAACTTTTGACCGGTCATTTCAGCAAGCTCCACGGCTAAACTTTCGAGTCTGCCAAGACTGCCGATTGGTTTAGTTAACGAATCGATATGCGCCTTCGCTTCTTTCCCAATGTCTTTATCTAAAAGTGGAATCTCAACTTGATTCATTTTATTCTCCCTCTTTTTTCTTTCGTCTATTACTACGAAACACGATCGCACTTCGTTCATACTCAATATCTTTTTTTCCTGAACGAAAATTGATTACTCTTGCAAGTACAAAAAAATAATCTGATAAGCGATTGAGATACATTTGCACAAGCGGCGGGACATGTTCTTCTGCTTTTGCTAGTGTAACGACTTCACGCTCTGCGCGACGGGTAACAGTCCTCGCAACATGAATCAACGCCGCTGGTTTTACACCGCCCGGCAAAATAAATCGCTGTAGTTCTGGTGTTTCTTCAATGTACTCATCAATTCGCTCTTCAAGAAAATCGATCATCTCCTGTTTTAGCTTTAATTCGCCTTTGCCCGTCACATTCGCCAAATCACCTCCGCAGTCAAATAGTTCATGCTGAATTTTTTCTAATTCGTTAATAAGATCTTGAAATTGATTAGGATCAAGCTCTGCAATCGCTTGCCCAACGAAAGAGTTCGCTTCATCGATCGTTCCGTATGCTTGGACACGGATATGATCTTTGTCGACACGCCCTCCGATAAGACTTGTTTTACCTTTGTCTCCTGTCCTCGTATAAATTTTCACATTACATCCCTCCGTTACTATTTTATTTGCTTACTAATGCCGTACCAGATTTTGTCAACACGACTCGCTTGAGCCACTATATCTTGATAACACCAGCCTGTCACATCACGCCATAGTCGATCTTCTCTCTCAGTCGGGACAATTCCTTTTGAGAAATCGTTTCCAATGAGGATTAGCGTGCGTTCTTCGTCCTCGTTTTCCCAGTTACGCCAAGCGATTAACTGCTTATTAAACATTCCTCTTAAACTGTCTGCTTCTTCAGCATACGTCATTTTTGCTTTGATATAATATTCAATTCCTTCAAGAACTATACAAGTCGCAAATGTTGAAATGTCTTCAAATCGTTCATATCTAAATGGCTGACGATACGCAGAACGCCAATCTATCGTGAACTTATTTTTATAGTGTTGTTTTACCCATTTTCTTTTTCCGTTAAAGGCACCTCCGATAACGAAATGCACCGTTCTCCCCTCCCTAGCTTCTCTCTTGTCGTCACAAGTCGATAACCACCGCCGAACGGAATGATCCAATCCCAAAATGTTTTTTTATGAGGTGCATACATTTCTAGCAAGTGCCGAATGACACCACTGTGGGACACAACTGTTATTTCTCGCACACCGTCTAGAAATTTTGAGTGTAAGCCGTCCCATCCATCTTGTATTCGCTTCGTAAACATTTTAATTGATTCGCCATTGGGAGGTCGGTGTAAAAATGGATCTTCCAGCCATTTTTGATAGGTTTTATCGTCCTTAAGCTGTTCATAGGTTTTACCTTCAAAGTCACCGAAATGAAACTCACGAAAATTTTCGCTCATTTCGATTTCATGATGAGAGAATAAGAGCTTCGCAGTTTCGAGACAGCGAGTTAAATCACTTGAAATCACATAATGAGGCTTTGGGTATTGATGTTTAATTCGCCGCAAGCGGTCGACTTCACTCGGAAGAAGTGGTGAATTTAACCAGCCTTGATATACGTTACGTTCGTTATTTATTGTAGCCCCATGGCGAATGAGTGTAAGAGCCACAGTGTGAACCATAAGATCGTTTCTCCTCCTTCCAGCGTTGCGCCGAGTGTATCTCCTGAAATGCCGCCAAACTGTTTTTCAATAAATCCTTTACTTACGACAGCAAATCCTAACGCAATAAGCAATAATATAGCGGTGCCACTTACCGCATGAATATTAAAATAAGCAACAAAAACAAAAAATAAGAGTATGCCGATCAGAAATACAAAAATATCTTTCCTCTCTAGTCCTTTCTTGAAAAAAGCGGCTAGTCCATCTTGCTTCGCTAGTTTTCCAAAAATAAACACGTAGCACATTGAAAAGCGTGCAAAATAATAAACACTCACAATGAAAACAAAGGTTATGTCCGATGCAAGCTTTATCGTCTCAAGAATAAACACGTAACGCCACGCAAGTAAAAAAATAACGGACAAAACAGCAAAAGAGCCTGTTCTCGGATCAGCCATAATTTCAAGTCGCTTTTGTTGATCACGGTAAGAAAAAAATGCATCACTTGCGTCCATAAAACCGTCTAAATGAAGCCCACCGGTAATAATAAGCGGTATCGTTACGACGAGCATAGCAATAACAGTGGCTGGCAAATGTAAAACGTGTTCATTCAATACTATGATCGCAGCGAGGATAAGTCCAATCCCTATTCCAATGAACGGAACTACATATAAGGCTTTTTTTAATCTTGCTTCATCCATCGAAAGCTCTTTTTTTATAGGGAGCGTCGTATAAAATTGCAGAGCGAGCAATACACTGTCAAGACATTCTCTACACTTTCCTTTCAACTTCATTCCCCCACTCGTTCATCGCGCGAATCATATAAGCAATATCAACATAACGTTCTACATGTGCTGCGAATCCATCGTAGTCATATTTTTTCTTGTCAAACGAACGATTTAAATAAAGATGATTTGGTTTCAATCGTCATCGACTGAAACATTGGAATAATCCCAACAACAGGAATGTCTAGTCTTTGTTCGATCCAATCAATCCCAGAATGAAAAAGAGAGAGATCACCGCGAAATTTATTAATAATCAATCCTTTGACTCGTGCTCTTTCTGTTGGTGTAAGTAGTTCAATCGTTCCTACTAAACTTGCAAAAACGCCTCCTCGTTCAATATCAGCGATAAGAAATACGGGAACATCAGCAAGTTCAGCCACTTTCATATTGACGAGATCACGATCATTCAAATTCATTTCTACCGGACTGCCGGCTCCTTCGACGATGATCATGTTAAATTTTTTTTGGAGCTTCGCTAATGACTGCTGAATAGCAGCTAATCCTATTTCATAAACTCTCTCACGATAGTCTCTTCCTGAATAAGTATCAATTTTTTTACCAAGTAAAATAACTTCAGAGGTTGTTTCACTTTTTGGCTTTAATACGATCGGATTCATATAAACAGACGGGGACACTCGTGCAGCTTCCGCTTGAATCCATTGCGAGCGTGCAATTTCTTTTCCATTTGAAAAAACAAACGTGTCGTTTGACATATTTTGTGATTTGAATGGTGTGACTGCATAGCCTTGATTGGCGAAAATGCGGCAAAATGCCGTTGCAATTACACTTTTACCGACATCTGATGCTGTTCCTTGCAGCATGAATCCTTTCATCACGTTCCCTCACTTCATTCGGATCGAAATTCCGTTCTCACAAAGGTACGCTTCATCTGATAGCGCGACGAGCCTTTGATGGATCTTGCCTAACAATTCAACGTAAGCGAATGTCGTCTCACGTTTAAACGGTTCGTAAAACACTTCGTTAGATACAACGATGAGCGTGCGACGATGTTGTAGCTTGTGAATCGAACCAATAATTAAATTAAATAATGCTTTTCGTTCATTTTCATTTAACATGTCATAGTTTTCACCATTTAATTTAAAAAGCTCATTGTTTACAAGTGTCGTTAAACAGTCGAACAAAATGATACTGTTTTGTGCGATTTTTTCATGTAAGCGCCCGATATTACGTTCCACCTCCCACGTGATCCAATGAGCACTACTAGCTTCTCGCCTCTCTTTATGACGGTGAATGCGGTCATGCATTTCCGTATCAGTATCCATACTTGTCGCAACGTAATGAAGGTGATTCGATTCGACCTGTTTAATCGCAAGTTTTTCAGCAAACGAACTTTTGCCACTTCTTACTCCACCGGTTACAAAAATGAGCATTGTTGCCGCCACCTTTTTAAAACGGTAATAAGTCGATCATTCTCCGCTTTCGTCCGAATTGCAAAGCGTAAGTAATTTCCGTCCAATCCAGCGAAATTTTCGGTATGTCGTGCTGTTAAACCTTCATTCAGTAAAAAACGAAGGAGTGGTTTCATGCTTTGCTTCTTTGTCTCTCGTAAAATGTAATAGTTTGTTTCGCTATTCGAGATAACGAAGTCCAGTTGCTTTAATTCTGACACCACTCGCTTTCGCTCCCGAGCAACTTGTTCTGATGTTTGTTTAACGAAGGCATCCTCATGAATACAGAGAAGTCCGACTTGCTCAGCAATGGCATTGACACTCCAATGCGGCTGGAATGTTGATAGTTCAGAAATAAATGTAGGATCAGCTGCGATCCAACCGAGACGAATGCCAGCAATCGCGAACATTTTAGTAAACGAACGTAAAATGACGAGATTTGGGTACGTTTGCACATATGGAACGAGTGTATACGGATCGAGGCAAAAATCATAAAAGGCTTCATCAATAACGACGATAACCTTTTGTTTAAAGGCCGCTTTTATAAGCGAAAGGAGAATATCTTTATCATATCGTACACCTGTCGGGTTATTCGGACTACATAGAAATAGTGCTACTTTGCCTTCTAACTGAGGAACGATATCATCTAATGAAATTTGCCAGTCATTGTCTTCTTTTAAAACGACGGAATGAACCCGACATCCGTGAGCCGTACATGCCGTATGATATTCTGAAAACGTCGGATCGATGATGAGCACATCTTGTTCACGAAATCGATTCGCAAGCAAAAAGACTAATTCCGCCGCTCCATTTCCGATAAGAATATTGTCTTTCTCAATCGACTCTTTTTGTGCCACCGCTTCTTTCAGTGCGAACGAATGCGGGTCTGGATAATCACGAACATACGTTAAAAATTGAGACCACTGCTTCTCAATCAACCTTGGCATTCCATATGGATTAACATTCACACTAAAATCGATTACGTGATTCGGTTTTGCTAAATGAAGAGCGTTAAAAAGATACTGCGGATTCGAGCCATGAGCAGGTAGACACAATGAGCCCACCTCCTAACAAAAATAAAATGAGCATCGTATTAGTTGTACGGTGCATAATGGAAACGGCTTGTGCGATATGTTTGGCTTCCAACGGATAAATAGATTCGCCAATATAGGCGCGCTTTGAAACAATGCCCGCGTATATGTTCGTACCACCGAGTTGGATTCCAAGAAGCGCAGCCGTTGCCGATTCAAGCCAACCACTGTTAGGACTTGCATGTTTTTTAGCATCACGGGTGAAGATCCGAAAGCAATCACGTCTCGAACGCGGTTGAACAGGTTGGTTGACGATAATCATCCACAATCCAGTGAGACGGCTCGGTATGTAATTAACGACATCATCGAGTCGGGCCGATGCCCAGCCGAATTGAGCGAATTGCTCATTTTTGTATCCTAGCATCGAGTCACACGTATTGATTGTCCGATACGCAAGCGCAAGCGGTGCTCCTCCAATAAGTGCCCAAAAAAGTGGTGCGGTTATTCCGTCACTCGTATTTTCAGCAACGGTTTCAACCGTAGCTCGTGTAATTTCAGCTTCAGTTAACTGTTCCGTATCGCGTGCGACGATCAGGCTGAGATTTTTTCTTGCTTTCTCTATATCCCCTTCAATGAGCGGTTCATACACATCGTTCGCTGCATCGGCAAGCCCTTTCGTTGCTATCGTCGTTGCGATGAGCGACGACTCTATTACAATTCCAAATGTTCTATTCATACGATAGGAAAAATACATAATAAGAACGGTTATCGCAATGACAACGATGACGAGAAGAAACACTACAAGACTACCTTTCAATCTGCGAAATTTTCCAAAATTAAGTCTTTGCTCAAGACATGCAATCCCTTTTCCGATCATTCGAACGGGGTGTGGCAATGATTTCGGATCGCCAACAATTCGGTCGATCAAATATGCGAGTACAATTGAGATGAGATGATCGATTATCATGCTTGACGTCCTTTTCGAATCGCTTCTACCGTACATTCATATACTGTTTTCCCTAGCGCTTTTCCAAGTGCTGTAATCGTGCCCGCATATTGAAATGCTTTCCCGCGCTGTGTCGCACTGACGAGTATGCTATCGGTTGATGTACCTGTCGCAATCGTGTTCGTCACTGGGTCAACAATCTTTTCATCAAAAAACGCTTTCGCCTTCGCTTCTGTTGATGTCATAAGCGCTTGCATAAAGGCTTCCTCTGACAACTCACCATTAACAAATACCCACGTATTAATCGTGCCGACTTCATGCTTTTCCCATTTATGCGCAGACGCTTTTGACACATCGACAGCATTACCAATACCTGCCGTAACGATGACTAGCAGTTCGAACGATTCTTTTTTAATAAGCCGGCTACTATAATGTGCGAGTCTTGCAGCAGTCATCATCGCAACAGTATCATCGATTGCTATATTTTGAGTTTTTAAAAACTTACGCATATCCTCTTCAGGATTATCGCACACATAATCTTTGTGAACGTGGCGGTTAATGAATGTCTGCTTCCATGAAAAACCTGAGCCGAGTACGGCTGAAGATACCGTCTTAAGTTGAAACGGAAACGAAAGCTTGATCCATTCTTCCGTTTGCTCTATCGATAGCGATTGAAATGTAATCATTGCCCGTTCACTTTGTGTCTTGTCAGGTAATATAGTTGTTAATGGACGTGAACGTTCAGGATGAATGAGACGTTTTGTTTTTGCACGGTAAATACGCTCAATCGTTTCTTCGCGTAAAACAGATGTTGGTGTGTCAAGTGAATGAACCGCTCCATCATGCAACAGTAAAAGCCGATCACAATAAAGGCTAGCTAAATCTAGATCATGAAAGACCGCAACAATCGTCAACCCTTTTTCTTCTGTCCATTTTCTTAATGTATCGAGTAAATTCTTTTGATGAGCGAGATCGAGATGATTTGTCGGTTCATCGAGAAGCAATAATTTCGGTTCTTGTGCTAAAGCTTGCGCAAGATATACCCGCTGCTTCTCACCGCCACTTAGCGAATGAATCGATTTCTCGGCAAATTGCAATACGTTAGCTTGCGCCATCGCATCATTCATTACTTCTTTATCAATGACCGACAGTGACTTAAAAAGCCCTTTTTGATAGGCATAACGGCCGAGCGATACGACTTCTTCCACCGTATACATGTACGTTTGCTCGACCGATTGCGGGAGTACGGCGATTACTTTCGCAAGCTCTTTCGAAGAAAAAGCGTGTAACGGTTTACGAGCAAGTGTAACTGAACCGTGCTGAAGTGGATGAACACCCGAAATCATTTTTAATAGCGTCGTTTTTCCACTCCCATTTGGACCGAGTACACCGAGAAATTCGCCTTTCTTAACGGAAAAGCTAATCTCTTTTAAAACGTTGTTCCCACCGTATCCTCCTGATACATGTTCTACTTTCAGCATACTACACACTTCTTTCTTTTCGTTGTCGGAATAAAATCAAAGCAAACACCGGTGCCCCAATAATCGCCGTAATCACTCCAATTGGTAACTCAACTGGCGCAACGATTGTACGTGCAACGAGATCAGCTAAGATTAAAAAACTTCCGCCATAAAAAATAGACAGTGGAAGTAAATGGCGGTGGTCAGTTCCAAATACGATTCGGATCATATGTGGAATGACGAGCCCAACAAAGCCAATCGTCCCCGATACGGCAACCGCTGCACCGGTAACGACCGATGCGGATAAAAGGATAAGCATTTTTCGAGTTTGAACGTTAACACCGAGATGGTGCGCGCGCTCTTCTCCAAATGAAAGTGCGTTCAGTTCACTAGCACTAAATAATAATATAAGACTACCGATAATAAAAAATGGCAAAATCATAAGCGTATAATTCCAGCTCCGCATGCTAACACTGCCGAGTAACCAATGAATAATTTGGCGAAGTTCCTCCCCGCTTAACGCAACCATTAAAGAGAGCAACGATCCTAAAAATGAGCTAATAATAATTCCTGTTAAAATAATCATTTCCATCGAAAGCGTTTCCTGAACGATCCGAGCAAACATAATGACAGCAATAATCGTAAGAAAACCGCCAAAAATGGCAAAAATCGGAAGCGTGAACGGTCCAAAAATTGTAATTCCATAAAAAATAACGAGAACAGCTCCAAACGAAGCACCGGAAGATACACCTAGCGTGTACGGATCAGCAAGCGGATTTTTTAATAAACCTTGAAATGCTGCCCCGCATATCGCAAGTGATGCCCCGACAAAAAAAGCAAGCACAACTCGTGGAAGTCGAATTTTCATTACTATATTCGTCGTCGTCTCATCAACCGATAGACCCATATCAAGATGAAGCAATGACTGAATCATAAGATGCGCAACTTCAGAGAGGGGGATCGATACACTCCCGATCGATACCCCTAACATCATTGCTCCAATCGTAAAGAGAATCGCAACGCTATATGTGATAAATCGGTTATTCTCCAAATACGTCTGGATAGATAACTTTCGCAAGTTCTTCGATCCCTTCAGCTAAGCGTGGACCTGGGCGTGATACAAGATCAGGATGAACATCATAAACACGTTCGTTTTTCACAGCGGGAACGTCTTGCCACGCTTTCCGTGCGAGAATTTCATCCTTTGGATTTTCAACGTAATCACCGTATGTCGTAACGATAACGTCTGGATTTAACTTCACGGCATCTTCTTCCGTAAATTGAACCCAACCTTCTTGGTCGCCAGCGACGTTCTCAGCACGAATGATACTTAGCATTTCATCAATAAATGTATTCTTTCCTGTTGTATATAACTCTGGGTCTACTTCCACCCATACTTTCACTTCATCTTGTATATCTTTAGCTTTTTCCTCAAGTTCAGCGATTTTTGTTTTTATCGTATTGATGATTTCGTTACCTTTTTCTTTCGTTCCTGTCGCTAATGCCATCATGTCAATCGAATGATATGTAGCTTCGAACGAGGACGCATCGTTTACGACGATAACATCAATATTCGCTTCCCGTAGCTGTTCAAGTCCTTCAGCAGAATTATGAGCATTAGACTCATGGGCAAACACAACATCAGGTTCAAGTGAAATAATTTGTTCAATATTAAATTCCATACCACCGACTTTTTCTTTTTCCATCGCTTCTTCTGGATAATTATCAAACTCTGAAACTCCAACAATCTCATCGTTTAAACCTAACGCAAATAATATTTCCGTATTGCTTGGAATTAATGAAACGACTCGTTCAGGTTTTGTTTCTAGTGTCACTTCGTAATCTAACGCGTCTGTAATCGTGATCGGAAATTCAGATTCTTTCTGATTTGTCTCGTTATCATTATTTACTGTTTGTTGTTGCTCGACTGGACCGCATGCTACTAACAATCCAATTGCAATGAATAATGTAAAAAATAAATGTAAACTTTTTCGCAAAACTTTCTCTCCTATTCAACATTTTTTCCAAAATCAAAAAAGTCCATCTTGACCGATGGACTTTAAACAACACTCGTGAACACATGCATACTCTTTATGCTCTCATTCGTGTCGCCTCAACACCTCCATCCCCGAAGATTGTGAAACAGTTTGAACAAAGCAGGTCTCCTGACTTGCGTTTCATCTTACTTTGAGCCTTCCCATGCAAACACCTTGCAGTCTTTTGCACAGTGGGTATCCTCATTTCATCGACGCTTACAGTTGCGGGGGCAGTTCTGGAATTTCACCAGATTCCCTTACACTTTGTCCCAGCTTCTTATTTAATGGATATGAACAAACTACAATTTCATCGTAACGAATATTCGATACACTGACAAGAAAAACTTTTTGCAACAAACTTTAATGATCATTCGCAAAAAAGATACGTTTTGCTACTATGCTTTCTTGCTTAATTGACTACTCTTGAATTTGCAACAATGAGAGTAATTGACTTCGATTCGACGTAATATCATCTAACGTATATTGGTCGAGCACTTTAAAAAAAGCATTAAGCGCCTCATTCAACATACTTTTGAATCGACAAACTGGTGTTAATACGCACGTGTTCATTCCATTCGAATCGAAACAGTCGAGAAGATAAAAATCTTCTTCCGTTCGGCGCACGATTTCACCTATATTAATCTCTTCCGGTGCTTTCTTTAAACGCACACCTCCATTTCGTCCACGTACCGTTTCAACATATCCGAGTCGACCTAACTCGTGAATAATTTTTGTCAAATGATTTCTTTTTATATTGTACGCTTCGGAAATCTCATTTATATTTGAAAGTTTATCATCGCGTCGCAATGACAGAAACATAAGAACTCGTAACGAATAATCTGTGTAACTCGTTAACTTCATACGCTCCCTCTTTTCAAAATAAGTACAACTTAAGTTTAGCATAAGGATGTCTTTCAGTGCGATATATTACTATTTTGTGACGTTAAAATTACGGATTTGTGACAGCAATTGTGACGAAATTTTAAACATGCATTTAGAATGCACCTTTTTAAATGCAATAGGGGTATAAAGGAATTAAACGGGTATATAACCTATGAAACAAAAATCGATAAAAAATACCTCCGTTAAAATCCAGTAGTGAGGTTCACCCCACTCTCCTCACTGCTGGTTAAAATTACATAACAAAATCTAATAAACTCTAGAACTACTTTAAGGAGGTGAATACGTTGAAGACAGAGCTGGACACTCAAAAGCAAACACAGACAAAACACGGTGAAGAGAAGCTCTCAGGCACTTTTTTCGCTGTTATGCTACTCGGTACGTTCATGGTCGTGTCATGGTTTGGTGTCTACGGTTTATTTTTGAGTCGATAAGTAAAAATGAAATCGGAGGGTTTAAGCTATGCACTTACACCGCTATGAAAAAATTTGGCTTGCGTTCGGTATGGGGTCACTCGCATTATTTCTAGTTATCCTAGGTTTTGCTGCCTTTTATAAAGGGATGCAACCCCAAAGTGCGATTGAAGTCTGTGATCCGAATGAACTTGATCGAATTGATGATTTTAAACCAGAAAACCTAGGGGTTACAAAAGTAGATGATGATCAATATATTGTCAACATGGTGGCAACAGCCTTTAATTATGATTTTGGAAAAGATGAAGACGGGAAACCTGTCAACAAAATTAGAATTCCAAAAGGATCTAAAGTTTTATTCCAAGCCACTACGAAAGACGTCATTCACGGTTTCGAAGTTGCGGGTACGAATGTCAATATGATGCTCGAACCTGGTTTTGTCAGCCGTTATGAAACAGAGTTAAAAAATCCCGGTGAATATACGGTCGTTTGTAACGAGTATTGCGGCGTTGGACACCATCTCATGTTCGCAACAGTGGAGGTGTATTAATAATGCAAGAACTACCTTTATCTAAAAAAGAAAAGAAATTATATATGTCTTTTATGTATGTGACATACGTCTCTTTACTCATTGGTGGCTTAATGGGGTTATTACAAGTACTCCAGCGGACGGGTAAAGTTACGCTGCCATTCGGTATTGATTATTATCAAGTACTTACTGTACACGGTGTCATTCTTGGACTCGTGTTAACTACATTTTTCATCATAGGCTTTCAATTTTCATTAATGGGAAAAACGGTCGGAATTACGGATAAGCAGCTCAAATTCGGTTGGGTCAGTTTTTGGGTTATGCTCATCGGTACGATCTTGGCTGCGACAATGATTTTACTAGGGCAAGGCTCGGTACTATATACATTCTATACACCGCTTAGAGCTCACCCTATTTTTTATATCGGACTAACGCTTGTCATCGTTGGAACATGGATTGCAGCTACAATCAATTTTCGGCAATTATACTTATGGAAAAAAGAACATAAAGGACAAAAATCACCACTTTTAGCCTTTATGGTTACGATCAACATGATTATGTGGTTTATTGCCACGCTTGGACTAGCGGTATCCGTACTTTTCCACATTTTACCGTGGTCACTCGGATACAAAGCAACGATTAACGTATTGTTAACACGAACATTATTCTGGTATTTTGGCCACCCACTCGTTTATTTTTGGCTTTTACCTGCGTACATGGCATGGTATGCTATTATTCCAAAAGTCATCGGCGGGAAAATTTTCAGTGACGGTCTCGCACGATTGTCGTTCGTTTTATTTTTAATGTTTTCCATTCCAGTTGGGTTTCACCACCAGTTAACAGAGCCTGGAATTGATCCGATGTGGAAATTCATTCAAGTTACATTAACAATGATGGTCGTTGTGCCAACATTAATGACTGCTTTCTCGTTATTTGCAACGTTTGAAACAACAGGAAGGAAAAAAGGATATACAAGTCTTTTCGGCTGGTTCAAAAAATTACCTTGGAAAGACGTCCGCTTTTTTGCACCGTTCGTTGGAATGCTCTTTTTCATCCCTGGTGGAATAGGTGGAATTATTAACGCTTCTCACCAACTTAACACTGTCGTGCACAACACTGTATGGATTACAGGACACTTCCACTTAACAGTTGCTACAGCTGTCATGTTAACATTTTTCGGTGTTACGTATTGGCTCGTCCCACATTTAAGAGGCCGTACACTAACACCTAGCATCAACCGATTAGGAATGATTCAAACGATTCTTTGGGCAATCGGAATGTTTGTTATGAGTGCTGGTATGCATATTGCTGGATTACTTGGTGCACCGAGACGTTCAGCTTTCTCCATGTATGATGGAGGAGATCAAGTATCGACGTGGATCGGTTATCAAATTGCTCAGGCGGTTGGCGGTACAATTCTATTCATCGCCATCTTATTGATGGTTTATGCTTTCATTAAGCTTACATTCTTTGCCCCGCACGGCGAAGAAGAGTACCCAATCGCTCAAGAAGAAGATGATGCACCGCCAACACCTAAGATTCTTGAAAACTGGAAATTGTGGATTGGCATTACAGTCGCGCTTATTCTTTTTGCCTACACAATCCCAGTAATCGATATTATACAACATTCACCACCAGGTTCCGAACCATTTGATTGGCCAATCGGAAGGTAAAAATTTATAAACTGCTGGAGTGAAAATCCCAGCAGTTTATTTTTCTATTTTTAAGCATTTCTTTTTTGTCTATATGTTTTTCAAAATTTTCTTTTCGTTTAGCCAGTATTTTATAGACAAAACGAACACAACGACATGTATCTTAGATTGTAATGCTTGAACAATTATTTTCATATGCGAATTTACATGCATTGCTAAATCAATGGTTGTCGTTGCTTCACATGCACCTAATTCATTCACAACAATTTACTTTTCAATCTTTTGTAGACTATAATTTGAATTACTGTAGTCGTTTTCGATGACAAAGCTAGTTAGTTCACCGATATCAAAAACAAAACGGGAGTAGAGGAGCATTTACCCTTAGATAGCCTATTTTGCGGTTCTGAGCATCACAAGAAGAATTGCTACAACGAACCACGATGTCCATAATTAGAGAGTTACAAGCAACGTCTCTTCGTATAATATGTTTATCTAAAGTAGTTCCAAGTGTCTGTTTATGCTAAATAAAGAAGTGAAAAAATCCTAAACCATACACCTTGGATTATTTTGATAACGCTATTTTTATATGAGCTAAATGGTGCTCTTCATGCCAAGCTAATTTCGCAACTTTTGTTGCAACTGTAATTTTACCGTTTTTCTGGTGAGTAAACGCCCGATCTAATTAAAGCAAGCTTCAAACGTTGATACATTTTCAACTGAGAATCAGCAATATGATGAACAAGTTGACGAACAGTCCAGCTACCATTACGATATGTTCTACTTAAGTCCTCATCACTTAATGTTTCAACCACCTCTCTTAATCGAATCGTATACGTTTTAATTTCATTTAGCCATTCTTGAACATTTTCTAAAGTCACGTTTTTAGGAACTTGTAATTTCCCAATTGGATAGGTGACACCCATTTTTATTCCCCCTATTTTATAAGTTATTTTTAAATCATCCTTACATTACAATCCACCCTTCGAAATCTGCTCCTTATGTATGTGAGTCCGCTAGAGTGAGTGCTCTATTCTAGAAGAAAACTATTTACTAGCAACTCCTCCTTTCTTGCTATAGATTTCATATGTAAAATATCCAAATAAAATAATCCTATTCCTACTCCGAAACTAAACGGAGATACAATTGGAAATCAAGAAATATAAGCGAAGAAGTACGGCAACAACACAACCAATTATTACCCGTGGTGGTATAAAATTTTAAGCACCTTTTAATTTTTTATCCAAAGCGCCTTGCTTAAATTTATGTTTCATTCATTCTGAAAACTACAAATACTGCAATTGGAAGTAAAACGAGTGCGATTTCCGAAGCTAAGTTTATATTAGATACTCTCCTCTTTCACTTTTTAACATTTTAACGCCAGCTTTGCTGATTAACAATCTGATCCAGGAATCAGAGATATCATGTTTGACGGGCTATAATGTGATAGCTACAAATCACCCCAAAACAACATCAATTTGATTTTGGGATCTTTGCGATTTATCCCGAACAATAAAAAGCGCTGCTTCGTTCATACGAGTTCCTTTAAAAAAGATATTCACCACGAAACGCACCTTGTTTTATCTTATTGCTTCATGTAAAAATCATTCTCTTCATTATTCGACTAAGAAAAATTTTTCGTAATTTTATTTAGCTAAGTACAATCATATGAGCATTTTAAACATTTTATTAAGTAAAAACACACGTGCAAACACGTGTGTTCAGGCTGTCGAGAAAGTTTTTCTCGACAGCCTGTTTTATTTATTTTCTTTAACAATTCACCGCGTTAATTTGGTATAATATAGGTATAAAAATTGGCAGGTGATATCCATGTTTTATACAAGAAAAACCACTCAAAATGAAGTTGAGTTCGTTTCCATTGAAGAGCTTGTTCCCGATGATCATCTTTTGCGTAAAATTGATAAATATATAGACTTTTCCTTTATTATTGAAAAAGTTCGTCCTTATTATAGCGAGGATAACGGACGCCCTTCTCTTGATCCACTTATCCTTTTTAAAATGATGTTCATTGGTTACTTATTTGGAATTCGTTCTGAACGGCAATTAGAAAAAGAAATCAAAGTTAATGTTGCGTACCGCTGGTTTTTAGGCTTAAAACTCACAGTTCCAGTTCCTCACCATTCTACAATCAGTTGGAATCGTCGAACCCGTTTTAAAGACACGAACATCTTTCAAGAAATCTTTGATGAGATTGTTCTTCAAGCCATGAATCATCACAATATGGTTGATGGCAGAGTGTTATTTACAGACTCAACGCACTTAAAAGCGAACGCCAATAAACATAAATTTACAAGAAAAGAAGTTGAAATTGGAACACGCGAATATGTGGATGACTTAAACAAAGCCATTGAAGAAGACCGGATGAACGCTGGAAAAAAGCCGTTAAAGAAAAAAGAGGAGGTGGTTGAAACAAAGACGATGCGAGTAAGTAAAACAGACCCTGAAAGTGGTTTTATGTCTCGAGAGAATAAGCAGGAGATGTTTTGTTATCTTGATCACCGTACAACAGATATGAAATATAACATCATTACCGATGCCTATGTTACTCCAGGAAATGTACATGATTCCGTGCCCTATCTTGAACGTCTTGACCATCAAATGAAACGGTTTGGGTTTCAAGTTGAAGCTGTTGCCCTTGATTCAGGTTATCTTACAACTCCCATTTGTAAGGGATTGTCGGAACGCGATATATTTGGTGTTATTGCTCATAGAAGATATCAACCAACGAGAGGGCTTTTTCCAAAATGGAAGTTTACATACGATAAGGAACGCGATCGTTATATTTGTCCAAATGGAACAGAACTTGTCTATCGAACAACAACGAGAAATGGGTATCGTGAATATAAATCGAATCCTAAGATTTGTGCAACTTGCCCGCTTCTTCCCCAATGCACTCGGTCAAAAAACAAACAAAAAGTTGTGACGAGACATGTGTGGGAAGAACACTAAGAAAAGGTAAGGTTAAACTAGAAACAACAAGTTTTTTTGTGTTTAACTGTGTAAAATCAACGGAAAAACAAGTTTTTACTAAGAAACTTTTGACAGTACGCAAAACACACACAGGGGGTTTTTTTATTATCATGTGTAATTATAATAGATTCGATCAGTCGAAAAATCAAGTGTATTAGTCGATAAAACTAAAAGTGGAAAAATAAGACCATGGCGAGAAAAGAAAATAGCAAATATAAGTTATTGGGAACTGCTGCATATTTTGGAGTTTAAAAAGGCTGAACGTGTGAAAGATTGTGCGGAGATCTTAGAATATAAAATGGACATAGAAACGAGCGAAATTAATTTATATCGTGTTTGGTTTTGTAAATCTCGTTTGTGTCCAATGTGTAATTGGAGACGGGCTATGAAGCATGGTATTCAGTCACAAAAGGTTGTTGCTGAAGTTATTAGGCAAAAGCCAACGGTTCGTTGGTTGTTTCTCACATTAACTGTGAAAAATGTTTACGATGGTGAAGAATTAAACCAAAGTTTATCAGATATGGCGAAAGGTTTTAATCGCATGATGAAATATAAAAAATCACTAAGAATTTGGTTGATTTTATGCGTGCAACAGAAGTAACAGTAAACGAAATTGATAACTCGTATAATCAACATATGCATGTATTGATTTGTGTAGAAAGCACTTATTTTTATAACGCTGAAAATTATATTAATCAAAAACAATGGATTCACTTTTGGCGAAAAGCGATGAAATTGGACTATGATCCAAGCGTTAAAATTTCAATTGTCCGTCCGAAAAATAAGGACACGAACGCTATGCAATCGGCAATTAACGAAACGGCAAAGTATCCTGTGAAAGATACTGACTTCATGACAGATGACGAGAAAAAGAACTTGAAACGTTTATCTGATTTGGAAGAGGGGCTGCATCGTAAACGATTGATTTCGTATGGTGGATTGTTAAAAGAAATTCATAAAAAATTAAATTTAGATGATCTCGAAGATGGCGATTTAATTCATGCAGATGAGGAACAGGAAAAAGCGGAAGAAGAAGGTTTTTCTATTGTTGCGATGTGGAATTGGGAACGACAAAATTATTTTGTAAAAGAGTAGTTCGATAAATGAGCCATTTTATTACGTAAGGAGGTAGTCAATTGTTTAAACGTAAGTTGCATTGTTCTAATTGTAATCGAGAAGTTCAACCAGGGGAAGTAATATATGCAAAAATGAAAGTGCCACAACATGCAGTGATGGTAGAAATTAAAGCATATTTGAAAAACGAGAGTGAAATTATTTGTATAGATTGTTCTAAATCAAAAGAGTGAACTAAGGCAAGCTATCGGGTGCTATTGTTGAATAAAGAAAATAAAAGATTAGATACAGAAGATACGAGAGATTATTCTCGTGTCTTTTTTATTTTGGTTTTTGTGTTGCTAGAGGGAGAAGGAAAGCGTGGCAATTGTCAACGGTAAATCGCAACGAAGTGGTTCAGCGTTAGCTGATCCACGCAGTGAGAATTTAAGGAGTTGACAATTTGATCGCACCCGAACCCTCTTGGCACTGAAACAAACCCCACGTTTGACTTTCTAAAGAAGGGAAAGTCTTATACAAATTAAGGAAAGAAACCGTTGAGTGAAGCTTCGCAGATTCAAAAGAACTGCATGGGCTTCGCTATTGCAGGTTGAGAGGACTAAAAAACGCAAGGGAACAGGTGCTACTTACAGCTGCCTGTAGAACATGAAAAAGATAGCGATGCACCTAGCCAAGGTAGGATAGGTGCTTAAACAAATGATATTATTAATTTTTGTAGTAAGTTTCCTTAACTAAAACAAAAAACCACTTAGAAAATAAAAAGAGCTTGTAGAGAAAATACCCCTTTCTCTACAAGCTGAACACACGTGCAAACACGTGTGTTTTTATTCATAACGAAGTGATTCAATCGGATCAAGGCGTGATGCTTTGTTCGCAGGTAAAATTCCGAATACGATTCCGATAATCATTGAAAAAAGAACGCCTCCAATGATAACAGGAAAGGAAACGAGTGATGGCCAGCCAGCAAAGTACGATACGAGAGATGCCGCACCACCACCGAGTAAAATACCGATTAAGCCTCCGATTAATGTTAAAGTGACAGATTCTACGAGAAACTGAAATAATATTTGTCCTCTCGTTGCACCGATAGACATCCGAATGCCAATTTCGCGGGTCCGTTCTGTTACAGAAACAAGCATAATATTCATGACGCCAATCCCGCCAACGAGTAACGATACTCCTGCGATACTTCCAATAATAATCGTCATAATCGTTGTAATTTGACCGATACTAGCAGCAATTTCCTCCATATTCATTACTTGATAGGCTTCATCAGTATTGTGCAAGCGATTTAGTAATTCCGTAGCTTTTTCACCAGCCACTCGTAAATCGTCAGCGCTTTCCGCTTGCAGCATCACTTGGCTATATTCGCTTTGTCCAAAAACCGTCCGCCACGTTTTCCAAGGTAAATAAACTTCGTTGGTACCGAATGCGAATATTCCTGTCGGTTCCTCAAGGACCCCAGCAATTTCAACAGGTTGAGAATGAATGTAAAGCACTTGTCCAAGCGCGCTTTCTCCGTCAAATAGTTCATCTTGAATCGAGTGACTGACAACGGCTACCCGTTGCCCCGCCAAAAAATCAGCGGAGAGAAAACTTCTTCCTTGCTCTACATTTAGACCATTGACATCCAAATACGCTTGGTTAATGCCTGTAACGGAAGCGTCAATAACGTCTTCACGATAGCGCGCATTTGTGTATTCAGAACTAAGTGCGACGACTTTACTCACTTCGGGAATTTCTTCTAATGCTTGAATATCTTCTGGCGTGAATGGGTTCACTAACCATGCGTTTGGATTCGCTTGCAGTTCTTCATCTGATGGCATGTAAAAAAGTTCGATTGTATTACCTTCACCGACAATTTGCGATTTTAACATGGCCTCGCCGCCTTGTCCGATTGCGACGACAGCGATGACAGAACCTACTCCGATAATAATACCGAGCATCGTTAATATCGAGCGCATTTTGTGTGCGCGCAGTGATGAAAGTGCCATTTTAATATTTTCTATTACACTCACGATTCACTCACCTCTGCACTTTCATCTTCTCCAATTAGCTTTCCGTCACGAACAAAAACGGTGCGCTCTGCATACTCCGCAATTTCTTGCTCATGTGTCACGAGCACGACCGTTGTTCCATCACGATTCAGCATTGTAAACAAGTCCATAATTTGGACGCTTGTTTTTGAATCAAGTGCACCTGTCGGTTCATCTGCCAAAATAATTTTAGGATTGTTCACGATAGCACGTGCGATTGCAACCCGTTGCTTCTGTCCACCAGAAAGTTCATTCGGCAGATGGTTCATACGGTCTGATAAACCAACACGGTTTAAGGCTTCCATTGCTCGTTCTTCTCGCTCTTTTTTCGGCTTTCCCGAATAAATCAGCGGAAGCTCTACATTTCTAAGAGCATTGAGACGAGGAAGCAATTGGAACTGCTGAAACACGAATCCGAGCGATTGGTTTCTTACTAGAGCTAATGCATTTTCATCATAGTCGGAAACACGTTCACCATTTAAAAAATAGTCACCGCTCGTCGGTCGATCGAGACAGCCGATAATATTCATTAATGTCGACTTTCCAGAACCTGAGGGTCCCATAATTGCCGTAAATTCACCTTGTTTAATCTGTAAATCAATTCCTTTTAAAACATCAACTTGCTCTTTTCCAATGGTGTAACTTTTGACGATCGATGTGAGCTTGATCATTTGATCGTCACTTCCGTGCCGTTCTTTATCTCATCAGTTGGATCAACGATAATTTGCTCATCCGCTTCAACACCTTCGATGATTTCAATCATCTTATTAGAAACAGAACCAACTTTTACATCGCGGCGTTCCGCTTTATTTTCATTGACAACGAAAACGTAATTGTCTTCACCATCTTGCTTTACAGCGGTAAGTGGAAGTACATTCGCTTTTTGTTCTTTCGTTTTAATTTCAATGAGCATTTGAAAGCCAGGTTTAAGCTCAATTTCGTCTTCCACTTTTACTTGAATCGGATATTGAACACCGCCGCCATCCATTTCTAGACCTTCTTGCTGTTTCGGTAAATCGGAAATGAGACTGACAACGCCTTCCCAAGCTTGATCAGGAACAGCATCCGATTTTAATGTGACAGCCTGTCCTTTTTCAATCTTTAGCGTGTCGTATTCCGAGATTGTTCCTTCTACGATAAGGTCATCTAGTGTTCCGATGCGAATAACTGGCTGTTGCTCAAGTTGATTTGAAGCAAGCGCTGCTTGTTCATTAACTTCGACGATTTTTCCATCAACTTCACTTTTTACTTCAAGTTCAGCAATTTGCTGTTGAATGACTTCTTTTTGTAGCTGTAATTGTTCAAGTTCAATTTGTGTTTGTTGTTGCTGAAGTTTAATTTGCTCCAATTCTGCTTTTAATGCTTCATTCTCTTTATCGTCTTTTAATAACTTTTCGGTTTCTTTCCGTTTTGAAGCTAAGTCCGACACTTGTAAATTTGTAGATTTTATTTGCAGTTCGTTTTGCTTTTTCTCTAACGTCAGTTGCTTATTTTCATAACGTATGAGCGGCGCACCTTTTTTTACAGAGTCGCCTTCTTTAACGAGAATTTCTTTCACTGTACCTTTTTCAGCTGTGTAATATACAATTTGCTCGTTTGCCAATTTAAGCTGACCTGGCGTTAATACCGTTTCTGTAATCGTTTTTTCTTGCAACGTCGTCACATCTATTTTTACGTTACTATCAGCTTTTAATTTCCATATGTTAAGTCCGATTAATAGTACGAGTAAAGCCGCGACTCCAATTATAATCCAAATTTTTTTATTCATACAATTAAACTCCTAATGGTGCACTGATTGCCGCGCCAATCATTGATAAAATGATACCTATAATAAAAAAGCCAATTGAAATAGTCCAAGCTAGTCCTTTTGAAAGTTCTCCAACTTTGTGTAACCCAATTGCGGATAAGATTACGCCCCAAATCGTAAATACTTCTAAACTATCAAACAGACCAGCGATAGCTCCTTCAGCTGACAATAATGAACCTAAGCTTGTAAACATAATCTCGCCATCTCCGCCGAGAAGAGGTGTAAGTAAACCGTTAAATAGCAAGCTTAATGCAGAAATAAGCATAATGTACGTATTCATGGAAAAGAGTTGCGTAAATGTCGCTTCAGAACGAGCAATTTTAATAATAATCCAACTAATAAAGCTGGAAATAAGAACCGTTAAAATCGGTGTAAATAATCCTACAATGACCATCCCGATTTGTGTAACAGCTTCCAAGCCTGGCATGTCTTTCACTTCTTCAGGCATTTCAATTCCGAGTGACATGAGCCACGTACCGAACATAGTTAAAATTGTAAC
The DNA here is from genome assembly GCF_041725775.1 of Pueribacillus sp. YX66. Classification (NCBI taxonomy): domain Bacteria; kingdom Bacillati; phylum Bacillota; class Bacilli; order Caryophanales; family Bacillaceae; genus Pueribacillus; species Pueribacillus sp. YX66. The sequence goes on from NZ_JBEUEL010000006.1 coordinate 29,907, forward strand.
GATAGCCATGGCGCCCCAAATGAGTGGTCTTTCTTTTATTCTTTCAAATTGCTCCGTCGGATTGAGAATCATCCCAAATAATGACGGTTTTTCAACGTTTTTTATTTCTTCTGACAAAGAATTCATCCCCTTTTATATGTTAAAATCAAGTCTTATTCTAACGTATTTATATGAATTATACGATATACTTTTTAAGTTTCAATTAAAGCTCGGTAAAGATTCTGTAATTCTTGCGAGCATCCAATGCTTTCTCGCTTCTGTCCATGAACGATATGTTTCAAGGCTATAAATGCGCCAGTACATGGGCGGATGGGCTTGAAATTGAAATTCGATCAAGCGGTAAAACCAATTTTGCCGCTCAAGCTCTGAGCGATAGTTATTTTTTTTAACAGTAGTAGCTTGATATTCTCGAGTTTTTTCAAAAGCTTTTTCGCTTTGAATCGCTAGTTCGCGGAGCCCATCCGCCATTTGTTGTCTGCCTTTAGCTAGCAGTGTTGCCCCAAGATTGTCCGCTCTTCCTTCAGCCCATTGAGAAATGAATGATAAATAAATCGGAAACAACAAAAATAACATATAGATGAACGTAACAAGTACAAATGGATGGTCAGCAAGTAACACGATCGTGTCATAAAAAAGATAGACACTACTAGCGAGCACTCCCAAAAAAAGAATTCGTGCAAATTGAATCGTTAGGACATCACGTTTCTTCACGTGAATGGTCTCATGTGCAATAATTGCCTCAACGGCTTGCATCGGTAGTTCCAACGTTGCAGACGTAATGATAATCGTTCCACGCCCAATGTTCATTCCTGTTGCAAAACCGTTATAAATCGGAGAATCCGTCATGTAAAGTTCGGCATTTTTAATGTTGGCTCGCCGAAAAATCTCGCGTGCTCGTATAAACATTTCTCCTTCAGTTACCCGCCTAGCGTCGGTTGCTGCAATTAACACACGGTCAGAGATGTACAAATTAAATACCCACCACATGATTACGGATAGTACGACTACCCATACGGGAGCATCTAACCAAATCAATAAAAAAACAAGTCCCGTATAAGCTGAAATTCCTTTGACCGCAATGGCAAAATAGCCTTTCCATAGCAATCGCTTTAAAACGGTTGGATGCCATAATGGTCGAACTTCTTTTACTTTTTGTTCTGTCGCTTTCGGAGCAAAATCTCGAAACTTATGAGACCACTTTTCAATGTCGTCCGGTGTTAAATAAAGATGTTCACCGGGAAAAGAAAGCTTTAACACTCGTTGAAAGGAGCTCGTACAATCGACAGTCGCTGATAAAAACGTAAATAGCGGATGAAGCCGTAATAAATCAGGTGATGTTTCAATATCAAGCCTTTTCAAATCAGAAAGCGGGTATTCACGCGGTTGAAAGCGCGTAAGAATGACTAGCTTTTCTTCGCCTGGAAGCCAGTAGATTGTACTAGAAACAAAGTTACTCGTTCTTTCAATCGTTTTTACTAAAATTGCGATAAACGCAAGGATAATAAAAAATTTGAGAAGCGCATACGTTTCTGGTGCAAACAGTAAAAAAATGATACTACCCGCCATGACGAAAACCGTTAATATAAAATCAATGATAAGCCGTGAAGCCTTTTTTGTCTGGTTGATTTCAACGTATGTCGTTTCCTGAAGCCGCTCTACGAGTTTTTGATAAATTTCATAACGACTTCGATTAAATAATGGTTCAGCGTAAGCATATGTCGTTGCCGCAATCGTAAAGAGAAAAATCGCTTCTTGAAATGAAAAAAACTTAAATAAAAACGATATATAGGCAACGACGAGAGCGACTTCGACGAAGGAACCGAGTTTTTTAGAAAATAACAACCCCATCATTGATATGATAAAAGCAACAATAAAAGTAAAAAATATTGTAGTTAAATGTGGAAGCACAACCCAACAACACCTTGATCAACTAAATTTGTATATCGTTATAAAGTAAAAGATACGTTGCAATAGCAAGGAGGACGCCAGCAAGCATAATTACTTTAGCATCAGATTGCTGTCCATCTGTTTTCGCAACGAAAAGCTTAATAACACCAACAATAATCACGAAAGCTCCAAGCCAATATCCTGATGACAACGGGACTTGTGGAAATTGAAACAAGACAAGCAAATAGTACACTGTCGCAATAAAAACAGCCGTTAATAAACTTGCGATACTCGTATACATCGTCTAGCTTCACCTCAATTGAAATGAACCATTCGTTCAAGCAACTTTTGAAGTTTCTCAATAGAAAGGTTCGGATCTAACACGATGATTGAATACGTTAAGCCTTCTTCTTGCCAATAGAGTGTACGTAACTCTTCCGACCACATGCCTTCTTGACCACGAACATGTATCATCTCTTCACCAATTATAGCTTCTGATTGCCCGTCTTCAGTCTCAGCCAGTGTCTCAAATATACTTATAGAAAGATAGGGCAACCCTTCTTTTTCATATTCTAGCGTCACTTCCTTACGCTCCATTTCACTGCCTAAATCTAACAGCCCAACATAAGCAATTTTCAGGTCTTTCGTGTCAGGAATATACAAGAATGACGTGCGTAGTTGATCCTTTGCTTCTTCAAAAGTAACCTCCCTCGTATCAAGCATATTTTCGAGGCTTTCAATTTCTACATCATCCGGAAGATCAATTGTAAACAAATCATCTGGCATTTGTGGATTAAACTCTATTTTCGTATACATCCATTTAACGGTGACTTCATCAGTGTCCGATTTCGTTTTTAGAACGAACCAGTTTTCTTTATCGATCCAAATCTCTTGGTTTCCGATAAGTGATTGATCTTCCTTCACTGTTGCTTTGAGGTGAAACGTATTTCGATCAGCAATTTTTTCTTCCCCGATCACTTCAATTTCATGTGTGTCTTTAATCAATTTTAGCATTTGTTCTGCTTGTTCTTTCGGTGATTGTTGATTTAATGAAGCTAGTTCTTCGCTTTCAAAAATGAATGCTTTTTTATCTCCCGGCATATATGTGATTAACCGAGCACCGTCATTGACTGTAATTCCATTCTCACTTTCGTCTTTCCCGATTGTTTCAACTCTTTTTTTTCCGTCCTTACTGGACCATTCCTTCATTGTCATTGTCTCTGTAACTTTTCCTTGTTCCTTCGTCGTCCATGTTGATTCGGCGTAATACGCTTCACCTTCATTTTTTTCGTTTAATGCGTTTTGAATCACTTGATCTGGAGAATATTCGTTTAAGGAAGACGAGCAACCGTATAAAGTAAACATGACCAGTGTAAGTAAAACTAACAATCGTTTCATCTTTATCATCCTATTTCGAAATTTGAGGAATGCGACAAATCACACAAGTCCCTACATTTTCTTTTGAAAAAATCTTAACATCGCCTCGATGTCTTTCGATGATTTGCTTCGTAATACTTAGCCCTAATCCTGTCCCGCGTGCCTCTTTCTTACTTCGTGCTTGATCGGCTTGATAAAGAGGATCAAAAACATATTTGAGCGCTTCTTCGTTTATTCCTGTCCCTTCGTTTTGTACGATGAGATAAGCGTAACCGTCCTCGAAGACAGCGTTCTGAAACACGTAATCAAACAGCTTATTTTTGATTACTTTTTCATCCGTCACTGCAGCTAACAAAATTTGCTTTCCTGCTTCCGTATGATGAATCGCGTTGCTCATAATATTGTCGACAACCCGAATCATTTGTTTTGGATTAACGGCATACATTCCGTCAGTATCACAAATCGTCTCCAAAATGATGTTTTTTTCATTGCATAACGGCTCATAGTCAGAAAGAAGCATCTCAAAAAATTCCATTCCATCCACGTGGACAAACTCGATTTCATACGTGGATGACTGCAACAATGTATACGTCAATAAATCATCGAGCATTTGTTTCATAAAGTTCGCTTTTTCTACGATGACTTCTCGATATTCTTGTTGTTCTTCTTCTGTTAGACTACGTTCTGTTTCGAGTGCTTCTGCATAGGCTTGAATCGATGTGAGCGGTGTTTTTAAATCGTGAGAAAGCGTCGCGATCATGTATTCTTTCTCCTGTTGTTGTCGTTCTATCGCTTCTCGTGCGGACAAAATTTGCCTACGCATGGTATAAAAATGTGCTTTTAACTGTCCAATTTCATCATTGTTAAAATCGGTTTCGCTCACTTGTTTTCCTTCGGCAAAATTCGTCATTTCTTCCATTAAATCTTGTAATCTACGATTCACCTTTTTATTAACGAAATAAATGATGAATGCGTATATCATCAAAAACAAAGTGATAAACACACTAACCATAATTACAGTACGTTTTGTAACCGCATTTTTCCATTCATGTCGAGGAAAATGCACTTGAAAAAAACCGACGATTTCATTGTTTACGAAGACAGGCTCTTTGTAAGTAAATGATTGGTAACCTTGTTTTAATGAATATAAGTCAGCGTAAAGCTGTTCATTATTTAATGGGGGAGATTGGCGATTAAATGCGACATTTGACGTATATAAGAGAAAGCCATCACGATGATAAAGTTCGATGATGATTTGTTCACCGTTCAGTTTTTCTACTTCTTTTCGATCGGCATTTGGCTTGTAAAGCTCGGCTGAGCGAAGTATAGTCGTAATTTCTTGAATTTCAGACGAAGCATGGATGTACTCTGCAACCTTCTGTTCATTGTTGTATGACTGAATCCAAGCAAAAAGCACGTAGGCGACAACAAGTGGAAGCGACATGACAATAAAATAACTAACTAGAAGCCACGTTTTCAGCTTCATTTCTGTTCACCAATAAATTGATAGCCCCTGCCCCAAACCGTTCGGATGAACCGTGGTTTTTTTACAGGATCTTCAAGCTTTTCCCGAAGTGATCGAATGTGTACCGTAACCGTATGCAGACCGTCTGCATCTGCTTGCTTCCAAACGTGCTGATACAATTCACTTTTGGAAAAAATTCGGTTTGGATTTTGTAAAAGCACTTTTAAAATTGCAAATTCTTTTGCTGTCAGCGGAATTTCTTTACATTGCATGACGACTTTTTGCTCATCCCAAAACACTGTTAAACCGTCTACATATTCTGTCTTTTGTTCGCTAAATTGCTTTCCTTCGTAGCGTCTCCATCTACGAAGTAGTGATTCAATTCGAGCCTTCAGCTCAATTAAGCTAAACGGTTTAGCTAAATAGTCATCCGCCCCAAGCTGTAATCCTTCGACTTTGTCTTCATCTTCTTTTCTTGCACTAATAATTATAATCGGTACGTTACTTTTCCAGCGAATATTTTTGCAAAGCGATAATCCATCCATCTCTGGAAGCATTAAGTCGACTAATACGAGATCATACGATGTCGACTGAAAGTCTTCCCATCCTTCTAGGCCTGTCGTTGCCCACGTTACTTCATAGTTTTCACGTTTGAGCATGTCGCGCACGACACGAGCAATTTCCGGATCATCTTCAACGAGTAGCAACCGCGCCTTCACATGAATTCCCCCTTATTTTTCACTGTAGCATAATTTTCTCGACTTCAAAGTCATTTTATTATTATTTTATAATTTAAGCGAGGGAATGCTTTTCTTTTCGTTTCGTTTGAAGATAACCGTCTAGCTTAATCAACCGTTTTATGTTTACTAAGAATTATTGAACAGGTGGACTATATAGTCGTTAAAACTTCCTATCCCTTTCTGGTAATACTCGCTCATATACATATAATGTGATCGTTACCCGTCCATATTCCTAATCATTCTAGCCATTTTTTTATCATTTATTCTTTCATTCTATTACAGCGCAATAAAAGTAAATATTGTAGTTCTTACCTATTTTTTCAAAAAAAATCCACTCCCAAGAGTGGATTAGTCGTGGAAATCTTGACCTGATTTTATTTCGTTCACATAGCCTTTACGAATGACAAAATCTCCAAATCGTTCTGATCCTTTTCGTTCCTTTGCATAATGATGAATGATTGGTTTTAACGATTCAATGATTTCCACTTCACCGATATTTTCACGATACAATTTATTTAATCTTTCACCGGTAAAGCTTCCTCCAAGATACATGTTATATTTACCAGGAGCTTTTCCGATAAAAGCGATTTCTGCTAATGCAGGTCGGGAGCATCCGTTCGGACAACCTGACATGCGAATGACGATCTCTTCATCTTGCAAACCTTCATTTGCTAACAGTTGTTCAATTTTCGTTAATAATGTTGGCAAATACCTTTCCGATTCTGCCATCGCTAACCCGCACGTTGGTAAAGCGACGCATGCGATTGAATTTCTTCGCAATGGTGAGTCGTTGTTCGTTAATTGGTATTTTTCAAGAATATTATCAATACCCTTTTTTTGCTCATGTGGAACGTTTGCGATAATGACGTTCTGATTAGGTGTGAGCCTAAAATCTCCTTGATGTACGTTGGCAATTTCTCTTAATCCTGTCATAACATGATCTCGAATGCGTCCGTTTTGGACAAAGAGTGTGAAGTGCCAGTTGTTATCATGCCCTTGAATCCATCCGTACCGATCGCCATTATGCTTAAATTGATATGGTCTCGGTTCTTCAAGTTTCCAGCCCAATCGATCGTGAAGCTCTGCCATGAACCAATCAAGACCACGATCGTCGATTGTATATTTGAACCGTGCATATTTCCTTACTGACCGATTGCCGAAATCTCGCTGTATCGTCATGATTTTTTCTGCAACTTCAATGATTTTTTCTGACTGGCAAAACCCGATTACTCTCGCTAATTGCGGATACGTATATGGATCTCCATAAGTCATTCCCATGCCACCCCCGACTGCGACGTTGAAACCAACGAGTTGAGCATTCTCCACAATTGCAATGAAACCGATATCTTGAGAAAATACGTCGACATCATTAGAAGGAGGTACAGCAATTCCGATTTTAAATTTACGAGGCAAATATTGAGAGCGGTAAATCGGCTCTATGTCTTCTTCAGTTTTGTTACTGTCAATTACTTTTTCACCGTCAAGCCAAATTTCATGATAAGCATTTGTTCGAGGCGAAAGATGATCACTCAACTTTTTCGACCATTCATACACTGTCGCATGAATATGAGATTGATTCGGATTCGGGTTGCACATTACATTTCGATTCACATCTCCACAAGCCCCGAGTGTGTTCAGTAATGAGGCGTTAATCTCTTTTATCGTTTGCTTCATGTTCCATTTCAAAATGCCATGTAACTGAAACGATTGTCTCGTCGTAAGCCGAAGAGAACCGTTTGCGTATCGTCGGGCAAGTTCATCCATGACGAGCCATTGCTCTGGCGTTGTGACTCCTCCTGGCGCTCGCACACGAACCATAAATTGATACGCTGGTTCTAACTTTTGTTTTTGTCGCTCGATGCGTAAATCTCGGTCATCTTGCAAATAGCTTCCGTGAAACTTCATCAAACGGTTGTCATCGTCGGGAATCCCAGCACTTACTTGATCATCTAATGTTTCTGCTAATGTTCCTCGAAGGAAATTGCTCTCTGTTTTTATCCACTCTACATCACTAGGGGGGCCGTCATGTGTTTGCAATCGTTTATTTTGCTCCATATCTTTTCTCTCCTTCTTAAACTAATACACATCTCGTTGATACCGCTTCTCTTTTTGCATGGATGCTAAATATTCGTTAGCTTCATCTTCCTTCAAGTTGCCTTCGTTCATCAGAATCGTTTTTAACGTTTCATGTACATCTTTCGCCATCTGCTTTTCATCACCACAAACGTAGACAACTGCGCCTTCTTCTAACCATCGGTACACTTCGTTGCTTTTTGCGAGCATGCGGTGCTGTACGTAAACTTTTCTATCGGTATCTCGGGAAAACGCAAGATCAATTTGCGATAATACTCCTTGTTTAAGCCATCGTTGCCATTCCACTTGATAAAGAAAATCAGTGACAAAATGCTGATCACCGAAAAATAACCACGTTTTTCCTTGTGCAGCAATTTCTTCACGTTCCTGTAAAAAAGCCCGGTAAGGTGCAATACCTGTACCTGGTCCAATCATAATAATTGGTGTATCAGGGTTTTCTGGTAATTTAAAGTTTGGATTCTTATGAATATAGACGGGAACAGTATCACCTGCTTGTAGCCGTTCTGCGCACTGAACAGAGCAAACACCGAATCGATCACGACCGTGAGCATGATACTGAACTTTTCCGATTGTCAGATGGACTTCGTCTGGATTTGCCTTTAAACTACTTGCGATCGAATAAAGTCGCGCAGGCATTTTTCGAAGAATCGAGACAAAGTCATGCGCTAGTACGTCTGACAGCGAAAAGTCACGAATAAAGTCAAGTAAGTCACGTCCGTAAATATAATTTCTACACGCTTTTTCATTCTTTAAAAGTGCAATTAAGTCCGTGCGGTTACGCGAAAACGGTATCGCTTTCTCTAGTAATGGCTTTGTTAATACCGTTAATTCAAAATGGTTAAGCAGCGCATCTCGTAACGTCTTTTCTTCACCAGAACGGTGGATAGCGATCAGTTCTTCTTCGTTCCACCCCATTGCTTGCGTTATCGCATCAACGAGCATCGGATCGTTTTCTGGGTAAATGCCAAGACTATCTCCAGGTTCAAAGTGAAAATTTGCGCCCTCAATTGATAATTCAAGGTGACGTGTTTCTTTGTTCGAGCCACGTCCATTTAAATTTATTGTTTGTAAAATCTCTGCATGAAACGGATTCGTTCGTGAATATAATTCCGCCGATTTTGTAAATGTACTGATTGCGTTCGAGCTTGGAGACTTCACATTTTGCTGATCTTGTAATGCACTGATCACATTTTCAAACCATTCGGTTGCTGGTTCATCAAAGTCCAAGTCACAATCAACGCGAGGACAAAGCCTTGTTGCTCCTAACTGCTCTAAACGTTCATCAAACTCTTTACCTGTTTGGCAAAAAAGCTCGTATGAGCGATCTCCTAATGAAAGCACTGAAAAATGTAGGTCTTTTAATTTCGGTGCTCGTTTACTGTGTAAAAATTCATAAAAAAGTGTCGCATTATCAGGTGGATCACCTTCTCCGTGCGTACTGACGATAATGAATAAATATTTAAGCTTTTTTAATGTATTTTGTTTAAATTCGGCCATTGAAGAAAGGATTACTTTATAACCTTGAGCGTTTAAGTTTTCAGCCAACTCTTCTGCTAAGCCTTGCCCATTACCTGTTTGTGAACCATACAAAATGGTCACTTGCACTGGTGCTTGCTCTGCAAGTTCCTGTGATTCTAAAACATTAGTTGCCGAACTCGTTAACGCCGTTAAATAGCCACTAAGCCATAACTGCTGAGAAGAAGTTAACTTTGGCAAAAGTGTGTTTAATAGTTGAATTTGCTCCTCATTAAAAGGACTATTGTTCACTTCAAGTTGCACGATATCTCCCTCACTCAAAATTTATCATTGTTCCAATCGATACGGTTAAAACCACATACGTCTCCCTTTAAATTAATGAAACGTTTTACCGTTACGGAACGTGCTGCTTTCCCAAGTGTCAATGTAAGTTGAAAAAGTTTCATCATAAACAGAAGCTAATTCATTACGAATTCGCTTTGCTGCAGACGGATGCAAACCATCTGTTGAAACTGCAATCGTTAAATTTCCTCGTCGCAGTGAAGCTGGGACGACAAAATTTCCATGTGTCGCCTCACTTACGACGTTCACTAATTGATGGGGATGACATTGCTTGGCGATCATCCGATTTAACGCTTTATCATTCGTTGCGGCAATGACAAGAAAAGCATCTTCTATATCCGTCGCATGAAAATTTTTTTTGTGCCAATGAATCTGTTGCTTATAAGCGAGTTGTTCCAACGTTTCAGTGATGTCAGGACTGACAACAGTAACGTTCGCTTCCGACGACTCTAGCAATGTTTGCACTTTTCTCGTCGCAATTTTCCCTCCACCGATGACGACAGCACGTCTATTAAAAAGATCAAGCATAACAGGATAGCCTTTCATACGAATCTCACCTCGCAATCATTGTTTCACGGACTCTTTCTAACAATAGTTGCACGATATTTTGATGAAAATATAAATGTTTACATAAAAAGACGGTGCGATTACAGTCAGGTAATTGTGCAATAACCTGTTCCATTCTTTGCATTAACACACCTGTAAATAATAAATAAGGAATGACAAACACTTGCTTTGCATGGCTGTCTAAAACAGAAGCTAAACCTGTTTTAAAATCAGGTTCACATGCAGCGAGATAACATGTCGTGATGTTTGCTACCGCTGTTTTTCGTTTCAGCTGCTGTTCAATTTCGTGAAAATATCGTTTCGTATCCGGATCACTGCTCCCTCTTCCGACGAGTAAAATGCGTGCTTCTTTTTCAATCGATGTTTGTTTTTCCAACATTCGTTCGATCACGATATCAATGATTGCATCGTGTACGCCAAGCGGACGCCCGTATGTGAACTTAATGTTCGGAAAATGAACTTGCATTTTTTTCAGTAGTTTCGGGATGTCATGTTTTGCGTGACCCGCTGAAAGCAACAATAAAGGAACGACTGCGATCCTTGTTGCCCCACGTTCAATACATCTAAAAATCCCTTCTAACATCGTTGGTTTGGCTAATTCAAGAAAACAATATTCCTGTATCGGAACGTCTATTTTATGCATGCTTCGCACCATGAGTTCAGCCACCTGTGCTTGTGCTTCTTGACACCTACTCCCGTGGCTCACGTAAAGAACTGCCTGCATGGTCATCACTCTTTCTCATATGATTAATGGCAAATCAATGTTGGCCAACTCATGTTGATACCATGAAAGTTTGTTGTTCAATTTCACAACTTCACCAATAACAATAATCGCCGGGTTTGTTACGTTTTCAGTACTTACTTTTTCAACAATATCGGAAAGCGTTCCGGTAACTGTACGCTGTTCTTTCTTCGTCCCCCAATGAATGATTGCAACTGGTGTTTGTTTTCCGCGACCATGTGTGACTAGTTGTTCACAAATGTGAGCTAGATTCCTCATACCCATATATATGACGATCGTATCAATTCCTTTTGCGATGTTTTCCCATTGAACTTCACCTGATTGCCTATGCCCCGTTACAATAGCTACCGAACCGCTATACTGTCGATGAGTCACTGGAATACCCGCATAAGCGGGTGCAGCAATTCCTGCAGTAATCCCAGGTACAATCTCAAAAGAAATGTTATGCGCTTGAAGCACTTCCGCTTCTTCCGCTCCTCTTCCGAATACGAACGGGTCGCCACCTTTTAACCTCGTCACAACGTTTCCATTTTTTGCATATTTAATTAAAAACTTATGAATCGTTTCTTGCTGTAACGGATAATAGTTAGGAAGTTTCCCGCAGTAAATGAGTTCCGCTGATCGTTTTGCATAGCCTAATAAGTCGTTGTTGATAAGACGGTCATACAAAATGACATCTGCTTCTTGAATTGCCCTTAACCCTTTCACCGTAATTAACTCCGGATCGCCTGGACCCGCACCTACAATATAGACTTTTCCGTTGTTCACGTTGTCACCTCTTAATAAGTTTTTTCTTTTCTAAAAACATAATGATTTCATCTGCTGCCTCCTCGATTGTCAACTGATCGGTCTCGATGACAAGTTCGGGATTTATCGGTTCTTCATATGGAGATGAAATTCCTGTAAAATTTGGAATTTCTCCATTTCTTGCTTTTTTATACAGTCCTTTCGGGTCGCGTTTTTCACATTCTGCAAGCGGACATTTTACATAAACTTCGAAAAATTCCCCGTTATGAAAAAAATGTCTAACGGTTAAACGATCATCTAAAAAGGGTGAAATAAACGCTGTTAGCACTATTTGTCCGCTGTCAACGAACAACTTCGCTACTTCCCCAATTCTGCGAATGTTTTCTTTCCGATCCGCCTCGCTAAATCCTAGCCCTTTGTTTAAGCCATGGCGGATATTATCACCATCAAGTACATAGCTGCGAACGCCTCGTGCATACAATTTCGCATCGACCATATTGGCTAACGTCGACTTGCCTGATCCTGATAAACCTGTGAACCATAAAACAGCACTTTTATGTTCATTAAGTCGTTGGCGATCGACTTTCGAAACCGTAGATTCATGCCAAATAATGTTATTCACCATCGTTAAAGCGCTCGCTCCTTTTTTTCCTTTATTCCTTGAATTAAGACGTTAATCACTTCTTTCCGGCTAAACTCTTTCGGTGGTCGTTCCCCATTACGGAGCATTTCTCGAACTTTAGTTCCTGATAAAATGAGATGATCCGCTTCATCATGTGGGCACGTTTTTGATGAAGCAATATTTTCACATTTTTTGCAATAAAAGCTATGTTCGAATTTTAAAATTGTCATTTCAAGCTCATCTTCTACATGGCTGATGAGTTCTTGAGCTTCATACGTTCCGTAATAATTGCCTACGCCTGCGTGATCACGACCGACGATAAAATGTGTACAGCCGTAATTTTTACGAACAATCGCATGGAACACCGCTTCACGCGGTCCCGCATACCGCATTGCAGCTGGAAATACAGCTAAAAACACACGGTTTTCCGGATAATAATGTTCAAGCAAAACTTGATAGCTTTCCATACGGATATGAGCTGGAATATCATCAGATTTCGTGTCACCAACAAGCGGGTTTAAAAATAACCCGTCGACAATTTCAAGTGCAGACTTTTGAATATATTCGTGAGCACGGTGCACAGGATTACGCGTTTGGAAACCAACGACAGTTTTCCAATTAAACTTTTCAAATTGTTTTCTCGTTTCAATTGGATCGAGATGAAATTCAGCAAATCGCTTATCCGGTCGCCTAACAAGCGTGATTGGACCTGCAACATACACGTTCCCTCTTTGAAACAGTTTCGCTACACCAGGATGCTCATTGTCGTTCGTCCCATAGACAAGCTTAGATTCTGTCACTTTATTCGGTTGATACATTTCTTGAACATCGATGACGCCATATACGATCCCGTTATATGTGAGCTTGACTCGTTCACCAATGTCTAGTTCATTTGCTTTTTCTTCACTAATCGGCAATGTAATCGGAATGCTCCAAATGTCTCCGTTTGTGAGACGCATTTCACGAACGACCGATTCATAGTCTTGTTTTCCGAGAAAGCCTTCTAACGGACTGTAAGCGCCATTTGCAATTAACTCCAAATCACTGAGCGCAAAGCTATCAATCTCAATTTCTTTTGCAATTGTGGCTACTTGTACATTCGGATCCATTCTTTGAATAAGTGTACCGCCATGTGGCTGAATGCTACTCATATCGTGCAACCCCTTTGTTTTTTAATTTGATTCATGTAATCCGCACTCTGTTTTTTCGCTATTTGCCCATCTTCCAGAACGAAAGTCTTCAGAGTTACTGGCAGGAACGGTGCATTTTTCACAACCGATACTTGGATAGCCTTTGTCATGAAGAATGTTATACGGCAATTCGTGAAGTTCGATATACGTCCAAATTTCTTTCCACGTCCAATCGATCAACGGACAGATTTTTATCGATTGAAATTTTTCATCTTTGTTAATGTAGTTTGTCTGGCGCCTCGAAAGTGATTGTTCACGGCGCAATCCTGAAATCCAAGCAGACACACCATTTAATTGTTCGCTTAACGGTTCAATTTTACGAAGATGACAGCAATGGTCTGGTGCTCGCTCCCATAGTCGATCACCGTATCTTTCTGCTTGCTGTTTAACTGTTAACAGAGGTTTGACGCTTTCGATTTGCAAATCCGAATATTTAGCATTTACTTCATCAATTAACAAATACGTCTCTTTAAAATGAAGATCCGTATCTAAAAATACAATTCTCGCATCTTTTTTCACTTTGCTTATGAGATCAATCAAAACGATTCCTTCCGCACCAAAACTACATGCATATAAAATCTCATCACTGTACTCGGAATACGCCCATTTCAACACATCAAGACTATCTTTAAAAATGTTTTGCAAGCGGTTCACACGCTCGTTATTCCAAGTTGAATACATTAAAATCTCCAAAACCTATCCCTCCTTTGAAACAAAAAAGACGGCTATCATCCAGTTAATGACCGAACGATAAACCGCCTCTAGTTGTCTAGTCAGCGCTCTCTGATTCGCATTTTTTCATGTTTTTCAAGTTGAACAACTTTGCCGTCTTGAACAATGATCGTGATGGAACCGTATGCAAGTGTTTGTAACATCTCATCAAGTCGCTCCATTAACCCGTTTAATTCTTTCTGTCGTTTATCCAACCAGCAGTCCCCCTTCATACGAAGACTTACTAAAAACACTTTTCATATCCACTTACTAGGTTTAATGGTTGCATTTATAATATCTTGTTTTTTCCAATAAATCAAGTGTTAAAATTAAATTTATTTTTTTCGTAGTTTGTTATGTTTTTAATATCATGACATAACAAAAAAGAGAAATAAATATGAATAAAAACTTAATAAACTAAAGAGAGGTCAAAAAACCTGGGGGATTATAATCGTGAACGACGAAAAACATCCGAACAAATGACTAAAAATTATGAGTCTGAAGATTAAACAGAAATTCTGAGTTATCATGGCGTCTTGCGATAATTCATGAACTAATGAGCGATACACTGACTGAAGGGACCATTGGTAGTGAAATTGATGGTGTCAAAAAAAGCCGCCGTTAAAATTTCTGAATGTGTAATTTTCAAAAACCTTTTTATGTGTTGTACCTGCCTCTAGCTTGCTAATGATTTAACGTTATAATCATTGTTAAGAATTCCAAACCAATGGTCAGACCGTTCCCGACATTAAATTCTCATTTTTTTGTAAAAGTCATGTTCTTCCTAAATTTTAAAGTCTCCGACAATAGAATACGTTGCCTAACGACGAATCATTCACTGAATCCTAAATTAAACATCAAGTTTATTTCGGAGTGCATAAATTGCCGCTTGTGTCCGATCCTCTACAGCTAACTTTTGAAAAATATGACTCACGTGTGTCTTAACAGTCTTAATTCCTATAAATAGCTCATCAGCAATTTCTTGATTCGATTTTCCATGGGCAATGAGTTTTAGAACTTCACGTTCTCGTTCGGTTAGTGCATCGTGCGGAAGTGGATCATTCATTTTGCGATAACGTGACATCATCTTTCCTGCCACTTTGCTTTCAACGACAGGCTCACCGTTAGCAGCAGCTCGAATTGCGTAAGCAATTTGAGATGCTTTTGATGTCTTCAGCAAATAGCTTAACGCACCCGCTTCGATTACCGGGTACACTTTTTCGTCGTCGACGAAGCTCGTGAGCACAATGACTTTCGTATTCGGCAATTGGGTTGTAATTTGCTTCGTCGCTTCGATTCCATTCATCTCATCCATGACAAGATCCATTAAAATAACATCTGGCTTGAGTGCGTTTGCGAGTTCAACACCTTCTTTTCCGTTTCTTGCTTCACCAACGACTTCAATATCTTCTGTCGTTGCTAAATAAGCAGCTAGCCCCATTCTTACCATTTCATGATCATCGACTAACAATACTTTAATCATCGCTATCCCTTCCTTTAACGACAGGAACTTTTACTTCGATTTCAGTTCCTTTTTGCGGACGCGAAAAAATTTCGATCATTCCGCCGATTTCATTGACTCTCTCTACCATCGTACGTAACCCATAAGACGATGTTTTCTGCTCATTTACGTTGAATCCGATTCCGTTATCTGTTATTTTTAATCGCACTTGTTCGTTAACCATATACAAAATAAGCTCGATCGCAGATGCTTTCGCATGACGAAGCGTATTCGAAATCGCTTCTTGAATAATTCTGAAGAGATGGTCTTCAATCCCTTTTGACAAACCTGTAATTTCTTCAACTTGCCAAGAGATTGATAAATGATATTTCGTTTTTAATTCATCAAGAAGATTGTCGATTCCTTCTTTTAACTTTTTTCCTTCAAGATGTGTCGGACGCAAATGAAGGAGAAGCGCTCGCATTTCAGATTGTGCTTCATTTGCCATCTGTTCAATCGCTGCAACTTGGCTTTTAGCTTTGTCGGGCTGGTGAGCGACAGTTTTTCCGGCAGCAGATGTCATCATTGAAATTGCAAACAATTGCTGGCTGACTGCGTCATGAAGTTCGCGAGCAAGTCGTTGCCTTTCTTTGGTAATTGCCGCTTGTTTCAACGTTTCATTCCATTCTGCTTTTTCAGTGGACAGTCGCTGTAAAGATGCAACTTGGTCTTCAACTCTTTTTGCCATTTCGTTTAAATGCATACTCATTTGCCCAATTTCATCTTCCCCGATATGTGGTACTCGATACGTGAAATTTCCACGTTCGTAAGCAAGTGTTCCTTCTGTAATCACTTCAAGCCGTTTTTTAACGTAATTTCCATAGATATAACCAAATATGGCTCCAACTACAATCGGTGTAAACAATAGTAAAAGAATTGTGGGAAGACCCCATTTTACTTGTTTAAATAGTAGAAACAACTCTTTCGGATGATTAAAAAGCAGAAGCAAAAGAATGATGGTCATCACGAAACAAAGACCGATCGCAACACGGACAAATTGCCATTGAATGCTCAATAATCGTTTTCTTCGCTTCATTATAAGTACCTCACGTCAATATCTCCGATAAAAAGGGAGAGAATGAGTTTCACTTTTTTCGACGATTCTTCATACTGTGCGGTTCTTATAGAAATGTTCCGATTCACGCCACCTTCACTTTGTCCTAGTACTTTAAGATCGCCAAAGCTCACCGATGCATCAACACTGACATTCAGATCATAAGGAACATAAATATCAATATCGCCGACCCACCCATTTACGATAATGACCGTCTCACCGTCTTTAATGATCGCCTTTGTTAAATCGATTTTCACGTCACCAATGCCTTGCTGGATCGTTAAATCTTCAAGGTCGAAACGGGCATGAGTATAATGCACTTCCCCAATGAAAGATTTTTTTACATTGCCTACACTCTGATGCGTATGAAAAGTCTTTTCATTGCCATTTTGATACTCGTCATCTGGATCTTCCTTTTTTAACATGTTATACCCAAAATAAATGAATAGCCCTGCGACAATGAGCCCGAAAATATTAATCTTAAAAAATAAAATAATCGCTAATCCAAACAAAATACCTGCTAGTAAACGATGATGATGCCGATAGAAGTGAAGACCGATGGCTACAAAAATGACAGGCAATAAAAACCGACTAACAAACGCATGAATTTGTAAACTATTAATTAAAATGATGACACCAATCACAATGATAGCTAGCCCGATATAACGATTGTTTTGTGTTTGCATCGCGTCCTCCCTTCCACTCTATCGATACGTTTGAAAACGGACATCCATTACGATGTCCGTCTCGTTATTTCCACGAGTCAAACACACATAAATGCTTTACAGTTGAACCTAATAAGCTTTCCTTTTCAACATGTTAAGCGCCCGTAGCACCTTATGATAAACGGGCGCTAATAACCTGATAAGCTTTGCTTTTCTACGGTTAAGCGTACCGTACATCTCATCGTTCCTCCGGATGCTATAAGACTCTGATAAGTCTCACTAACTATTGGCTACACCAATGGATGTCTCGCTTTAAACAAGATTATAGAATAAGATTACGCTTTTAGTTTGTTTAATTCCTCTTCGATGGCTTTATGATGCTCTAGCTTTGTCATTCGGAGATCGTATGACTCGTTCATATTTAATTTTGAACGATGTTCCATTTCAAAGATTTTGTCTTCAATTCGTGAAAAACTCGAAATAATTCTGTCACAATCTAATTTTGCAATCATCTCACTAATTGATTCCTTCGATTTCACGGCTTGTGCTTTTGCTGCCATCGCATGTTTACGATCTTTTAAAAGTTGGTAGCGTTCTTTCATTTCGTGTAGTTGTTTCATTAACTGTTGTTGTTGTACGTCTGCATCTCTTTGAAATTTTTCATATTGTTGAACTTGTTCTTCATATTGTAACTTACTATGCAAAGCTTGTCTTGCGAGATCTTCTTCACCCGCTTCAACAGCTAACTGAGCTTGACCAGTACGCTTTACAACAAACTTTCTCGCCTCGTCAGCCTGTCTTTGAAATTTACTCACTAATGCTTTTTGCTTTGCTATTGCACGTTCAGCCTTCTCAATTTCAACTTCCATGTCACGAATATACTGTTTTAGCATCATCATCGGATCTTCAAGACCATCGATCCATTCATGGATCGTAGCGGTTGTAAAATCTCGGATTCTTTTAAATACCATATTACCATTCTCCTTACTTTTTCATTCTTTTATTCCATTCGATGTCAAACGCGTCTTCATACATAGCTGTGTTTCCGTAAAGTTTTAATGGATCACCTGGTGCATTGCACCTATCATCGCTCTTCACTATTTTAAACCCGACAAATATGAGAGAAAGACCGACTAACAAGCCAAACAACAGATGGACACCACCAAACAAGAGAAGCATTCCAAAAAGAAGAATGACGATCCAAAAGCCTTTTTGTTTCGACGTTTCTGTCTGCTTTAATTTGTTTATTGCATAAACGATGATGACGAGAGAAAAGACTAGTCTTACAAGCCAGCCTAAGCCAAGGACATTGAAAAAGATCAAGCCACCAAACAATAGAAAAATCATTCCGAAAACTGTTTTTGCCATCATAGGAACCACCTCCCTTTCGCTACTTTCTTATCTTTCATGTTACCTTTCATCTTAACGATTCATAACGAGCTACAGGTTGGTTTTATCTCGGACTAAAGTCCGATTTGAATTTAGCAATAATAAAAAAACACCTTGCCCGATTGTTGGGTGAAGGTGTCGCTTCTATATTAATGTAGTTTTTTTGCACCTAAATAACGTGGTTTCCAATAGCTATTATTTAAGTTTGCAATTGTTACCCCTGTCGATGAGCCAGCATGGATGAATTCGTTATTTCCGATATAAATACCAGCATGTGAAGCACCAGATCCGGACGTATTAAAAAAGACTATATCTCCAACGCTTGGACTGTTTACTTTCGTTCCGCTACTCCACATGGATGCAACGGTCCGTGGCAGTGAAATTCCGTGTTCTTTAAATACATAATTAATAAATCCACTACAGTCAAAACCTTTCGGTGTTGTTCCACCCCATTTGTAAGGAACGCCTTTGTACTTTTTCGCTGTTTTTACGAGTGCAGACATATCGACGATAACGTTGCTTTTTACTTGCGCTTTTTCAGTGGAAGATTTCACTGGATTTTTTAAAGCTGCAAAAGTTTGAGATCCAGCTATGCCATCTACTGCTAACCCATTATCGCGCTGAAACGCACGAACCGCACTCATTGTTTGTGAACCGTAAATCCCATCGACTGCTGATTTATAATAATTTAGCTTTTTTAACTGAGATTGCAAGTCTTTCACTGCTTGCCCGCGACTTCCATTTCGTAATACGGTAGACGATGTTTGCTTCGATGTTGTCGCTGACAAGGAGTGGTTCAATGCTCGTAATGTTTGTGGTCCAGCTATGCCATCTACTTGCAAGTTGTGCTTTTGCTGAAACTTAACGACAGCATTTTTCGTTAACGGACCATAGATGCCATCCACTTTGGAAGAAAAGTGTTTTTGCGCTTTGAGTTCTTTTTGCAGTTTCGTTACTTCTGCACCACGAGAGCCTACTTTTAATATTTGATTGACGTTATACTCTTGCGAAGCAGATGCAACATGACTATCAAAATCAATGACAAATGACGTAAATGCAAAAGCTCCTGCTAACGCTACTGAAATTGTTACTTTTTTAAAAAGGTTTTTTCCTGATGTCTGTACCATTTGATGTCCCCCTTGTTGTTCCATTCTTAGCTGCTCACGTTCCATATTACAAAATTTGTATTTCAAATCTATGTTTACTAGATTACTATTTTGTAACAGAGCGTTTTCGTGCTACACTATACGTATTACGAATAAGAAAATAGGCTGAATGACTGAGGGAAAGCAGGGAAAGAAATGATCAAAGCGATTATGTTTGACTTAGACGATACTCTTTTATGGGATGATCGAAGTGTAAATGAGGCATTTGCGGAAACGTGCCAAGTGGCTGCGGAAAAATACCAGCTCGATCCGAAGAAGTTAGAAGAAGAAGTGAAAAAAGCAGCACGCAAATTATATGCTTCATATGAAACTTTTGAATTTACAAAAATGATTGGGATTAATCCATTTGAAGGGTTTTGGGGGAAATTCCGTGATGATACGGATGATTTTCGTAAACTTGCAAACATCGTTCCTACATACCGAAAAGACGCTTGGACGGCAGGGTTAAAAGCGCTCGGTTATGAAGACAAAGAGCTCGGAGCGACATTAGCTGAATTATTCCCTAAAATTCGTCGCACGAAACATTACGTTTATGATGAAACGTATCCAGTCTTAGAAGAGCTCAAAAAAAATTACAAACTGCTATTACTTACGAACGGTTCGCCTGATTTACAAAACGAAAAATTATCTGGTGTACCAAAATTACCTCCTTACTTTGATCATATTGTAATTTCTGGGGGATTCGGTCGTGGAAAACCCGATGTATCACTCTTTAACTATGCACTTGATTTACTTGATGTAAGTAAAGAAGAAGCAATTATGGTCGGTGATAAATTAACGACAGACATACACGGTGCAAATCAAACGGGCATCACATCTGTCTGGATTAACCGTGATAATAAACAACACGATGAAGAAATTGTCCCTGATTACGAAATTACCTCACTTGAAGAGCTATTTAAGATTGTTAAAGAGAAATAAGTGGGAGTGCGTCACTCCCGACTTGCTTCTTTTTTCTTTTTCCGCTTCCGATAAATCAAAATTGCAATGGCGATGATTAGAACTGGAATAATAATTGGGGAAAGACCAATGACAATTACGATTGTTCCTGAAATGACCGAAAGAATTCCATTCATTGTTGATACGAGCAATTGTTTCGCACGTACCCACGTATTTTGTTCTTTTGAGCCGATTTCTCCGACATTTACATTCCTCTCTGTCATTGAAATCGTTACGGTTGAATAATCTGTTTCGTTTTTTAAATAATTCAATCTTCCTTCTATCTGTTCAATTTCTTCTTGTACGTTGCCAATTTGTTCTGAAATCGCGAGTAAATCTTTTGTTTCTGTCGCATCTTTTAAAAATGCTTCTAACTTGTCCTTCACATCACGCTTTGCTTTTAAACGTGCTTCTAAATCAACATACTCCTCTGTTACATCTTCGCCTTGTACTTGTTGTTCTTTCACTTCAAGACTGAAATTGGCAATATTTTTCAGAACTGGCTCAAATCTCTCTTGGGGAATTTTGATTGTTACATAACCATATATGCTATTCGTGTTATCACGATGAACGGTCGAACTGACGATATACCCTTTTTCTTTTTTTACAAGTTCTGTAACGTTTTCTACAGTTTCAGCATAATCAGCGACTACAATTTCCATATGTGCGGTATACATCACTTTCCGCTCATCTTTAGCTATATTTCGCGTTTCTGGAATATTATTTTGCCCACTTTCCATTTGTTCAATCGCGATATCACTTTCCTCTTGTTCCATTTTTGTTTGCTCCGTTGTCGCTAACTGGTCGCTCGATCGAGTATCATCTTCAAAGCTGTTACTGTTGCATGCCGTGAACAGAAATAGACAACATAAAAGCATCGTTGACTTTAATACATTTTTCATTTAAAACCACCCTTTTATTCTTTGGATTTATCGAAAAAGTACAATATCGATAAACTGCCGTAAGTGAACTACCCTACCTACGCTTTATTTAACGCATCAATTTACTTAGCAATCGAGCTGTTCCATTCCAAACACGGTCTACTACAAAATACAAGGACAGCAAAAGATACGCTCATAAAAAAAGAAGACTCCTTTACGTAACTATCGATTTTCTCCCCATACAGTATTAGCCGAAATGGAATACTTGCGACATTCCCTTCATATAGAGGTCTTCAATCCGTAATTTCTTTCGGAGGAAAGTTAGCTTAAGTCGTTCTGACAAAATCCTTCGCTTTTCCGATGCAGACGCTATGTAACGCTGACTAAGAACGCCACGTTCAAGACACCTTCTGTTGTTCTAGGTACTCTCAGTGCTTTGTTTGAATCCTGTGGCAACGTCCGAGCCTGCAATTAACTCCACTCGCCGTTTCGTTCAACTGTGAGAATTGATGAAGCAATAATTAACCTTTAATTATTTAGACATCTTTTACTGAAAAAAAGTTTCACGGTCATGGATAATTTTTTGGAATAAGAAAACGCTATAGAAAGACTAAACACAAGGAGGTGAACGACGGGTGGAGCATGTGAAAGCACTAATTATAAAGTTTATCATGGTGACCGCCGTTCTTTGGGTTATACTCGGGCTTTTCTTCGGTGTTGATTTTGGTGAAATTATTACGATTTCAGTCATTTTAACACCACTTGCATATGTGATTGGTGATCTACTTATTCTTCGCAATTTCAATAATACAATTGCGACCTTTGCAGACTTTGGTCTTTCTTTCATTACGATTTGGTTAATCGGTACAGCTGTCATAAATGAACCCATTTCCGTTGCAACTGCATCACTAATTTCTTCATTAGCGATTGCAGTGGGAGAATGGTTTTATCATTCCTACGTCAATGCACAAGTATTTGATGGACAAAATAAAGATAACCAAACTCTAAACGAATCGTTTTCGACAGAGTTTGCTGATGAAACCGATGTCCAAGACGGTACAACATATCATCAAAACGTACAAAATAAATCGTACCATGAAGACCAGAATGATCCATATAAAAAATAAAAAGGAGAGTCTTTTCCAAGATTCTCCTTTGCTTAGCTTTATGCTTTTGTTTCCTTTAAATATTCGAGCGCTTCTTCAACGTGACCTTTTACTCTCACCTTTCTCCACTCTTTCATGACGATGCCTTCTTTATCAATGAGAAAGGTGGAGCGCTCGATACCCATATATTCTTTTCCGAACATTTTTTTTAGTTTCCAAACATCGTACGCTTCAGCGACTTTATGATCTTCATCAGCTAATAGTAAAAAAGGCAAATCATGCTTGTCAATAAACTTTTGATGGCGATCAATCGGATCAGGACTAATCCCAAGAATGACCGCATCTAGTTCTTTAAAACTTTCATGATGATCGCGAAAATCACACGCTTGTGTTGTGCAACCTGGCGTCATATCTTTCGGATAAAAATAAACGATAACGTACTTCCCTCTAAAGTCTGAAAGCTTAACGCTTTCGCCTGTATTTGCTTTTAATTCGAATTCTGGTGCTCGTTTTCCGACTTCAACTGCCACGAAATCGCCTCCTAAAACATATATTAAAGATCATTTTAACAAATTTTCCTTTTTCCTTCTAATCCCAACACTAATAGCTCAAAAAAGAAACTGCCATGAATTCATGACAGCTTCATTATTTTAATGCGTATGGTGAACAGCGCAACGGTTTGGTCCAATTTCTAGCTCTGACATTTGTTCAACAGTCGCTGTTTCGTGTCCGCGGTTAATCGCAATGATTTCTTCAAAGTTCGGTGGTTTTACTGAGCTTGCTGACTGTTCAACACTATCGAGAAATTCCTCTTTTGGCGCAGTAAACATTTTTTCATTTCGTGCACGAATGTTACCTAGCGTATCACCGATGTAACCAACTTCATTAATTTCTTCATCTAAGTTGGCATAGTGACTTGGCAGGACAACAACTTCGTCAGCAATCCCTGATACTTTCGAATGAACTGTATTATAAAGATCTTCTGCCCATTCTTTCACTTTGTTTCCGAGGTCGGGACGACCTAATCCACTAATGAAAATCGTATCTCCGGAAAAGAGCAATTTGTTATTGACGAAGAATGATACACTTCCAGGTGTATGCCCAGGTGTTTTTACTGCTAGCACTTCAACAGATACTTTGCTAAACTCAATTTTTTCATAATTCTCTAAATGTTCAAAGTTAAAGATGGCGCCTTCGCTTTTCATTAAATAATATTTCGCACCAAGTTTATCAGATAGCGCTTTTCCGCCTGAAATGTGGTCTGCATGAAGATGAGAGTCAACGACGTGTGTAATTGTCGCTCCAACTTCACCTGCTGCTGCTTCATACTCTTCAATGAAACGTGCTGGATCAACAACAAGTGCTTCACCTTCTGATACGACCATATAGGAAAGACAGCCTTTTCCAACACGGATAAATTGGTACACTGTAATGTCGTTATCTTCGTAGACTTTAACTTTTTCGAGATGTTCACTCCACGTTCTCATTCCACCTTGAAGGTATACAGCTTTGAAGCCTGCTTCTACAAGCATTTCTGCAACCATCAAGGAAGAGCCTTCCTTCGCACAAACGACAAGAATTTCTTTATCTTTTGGGAGCCGATCTTGAATAGGTTCAATTCCATCAATTAATTCAAAGTAAGGAACATTTACATATTCAAAGTTTTCCCCTTCAATTTTCCAATCGTTAAAATCATCTTCATTACGAACGTCAAGAATAAAAACTTTTTCTTTATTCAATACTTTCTGAGTTACTTCCTTTGCTGTAATTGCTTGAACTGTCATTTTTTATTCCTCCATTAAATATCGTTGTTAAATTCTCAAACCGTTGACACAACTTTCCCTTTCCATTGCAGCATTCCACCAACCATGTTCAGTGCTCGATAACCTTGCAAGTTCATTAGATGCGTCGCAATACCACTCCGATTTCCTGAACGACAGACAATCACATATTTAGTTTCTTTATTCAACTCTCCTAAACGTAAATTCAACTCACCTAGTGGAATATGAAGAACTCCAGGTATTTTCTCGAATGCAACTTCATCGGATTCACGAACATCAATTAATGTAATTTCTTCTGTTTCTAGCAATTTCTCCACTTCCTCCGGTGTAATGACACTCATAACAAATCCCCCCCCAATTGCTCGCGTACTGTCAAAAGTTTTTTAATGAAAAACTGTAAAACCCTTGGTATTAATGTACTTAAGGGTAAAAAGTGTTCTCCCCCCCTTTATGAGAGGAGATACTGAGGCTTTACATTGAGTGACGAGAATGATAGGCTATAAAGCCTTACGCAACAAGGATTGCTACGTCTTTGCGTAAAGAGTCATGCTCGTGGAGGCTCAATGTCAAGCCTTCAATTTTCGGAGAGTTTTCATAAATCTTTTGACGTTACCATTGCTCGTTATCTCCATGCTGACATCCCGCCTCTTACATTTGCGAGTTTTGTAAAGCCTCGCTTTTTTAATATCTTCGTTGCATTGTTACTTCTTGCCCCGGTTTGGCAAATGACGACAATTTCCTTGTCTTTCGATAGTTTGTTTTGACTATTCATTAAACGAGTTAATGGAATATTTATAAAACGACGTATATGATTTGCTTTAAATTCCTGAGGAGTTCGAACATCAATGAATTGATAGCCTTTTTGGTTCAGCAACCCTTTTAATTCTGTAGTTGATATTTGACGCACTCCTTTTGCAGGTAACATTCGACTTACGAAAAACAAAGCAACTAAGGTAAATAAAAGACCATAAATGATGAAACCCACTGGACCACTCCTTAAATAAACAGATTTACATTTCCGTCTTCAGCATCAGCTAAATAAGCAGCAACACCGGCATACTCAATTCCATCAATGAGTTCCTCTTTTTGGAGCCCAAGAAGATCCATTGTCATCGTGCATGCAACAAGTTTTACATCTTGTTCTTGAGCCATGGAAATCAAGTCTCCTAACGGCAACGCATTATGCTTTTTCATAACACGTTTGATTAATTTAGGTCCGATGCCTGCAAAGTTCATTTGAGAAAGTCCCATTTTTTCGGCACCCCGTGGCATCATCTTTCCAAACATATTTTCTAAAAACCCTTTTTTCACAGGGACAGGTTCGTCTTTTCTAAACGCATTCAGACCCCAAAATGTTGCAAAAATGGTCACCTCATGGTCATATGCTGCAGCGCCATTCGCGATGATAAACGCTGCCATTGCCTTATCGTAATCTCCACTAAATAAAATAATATTTGTTGTTTTCTTTTCAGACATACAAACACTCCTATTTCCATATACCCACGTGGGTATATTTTTAATTAAAAAAATTCGTTCATTTATGATGTCGCAACCGCACGTGTTTAGCTTTTCCATATTCAATCACCCGTCATTTACTTTAGTTCAAACGGGAGGTAGAATCCTAATAAATCTCGCTTTATCTACTTTTTACTAAAAGGTCAACAGCTTCTTTAATTTGAGAATCTGTATCTTCGCCTTTTTCAATTTGTTCTCTTACACAATGTTCCAAGTTAGAGCTTACAACAATTGCAATTGCCCGATCCATAGCATTCCTTGCAGCGGACATTTGCGAAACTAATTCTCTGCAATCTTTACCTTCATTCATCATTCGCAAAATAGCTCGAACTTGACCTTCAACTCTACGCACTCTATTCTTAACTTTCGTGTCGTATTCCATTCGACTCCCTCCTTCATCTGCATTTATACCATTTTGAATGAGTAATCAAGTTCTGTTTACTTCGAAAAACTTTCTATATGCTTGCTTTTATTTCTCCGTTCTTTGCTCCCTTTTAATAAGCAAACAAGTATTCGACTGGATAACGGTATGCAATGTTTAATATATACCCACGGTGGTATATTGTCAAACCTCAAGTCATGACGTAAACGTAATAAGCCGCAATTAACAGCAAAATGACGCAAATCATTAAACACGATGATTTTAGATGAAGAGCGAAAAGATTGTGAATTAATATTTTTCTGATTTTGAAAATATTTAAACGTTGAAAAGAAAATCGTAATTAATCCTAATACTAATGAAAAAAGACTAATCATTAATGCAAGAGTATTGTCGATGACTTCATTTAGCGGTGTGTAAAAATGTAATGTCGTTGCTAAGAATCCAACTCCAATCATTCCAAGAGCAGTGCGAACCCATGCTAAATATGTTGTTGAATGTACTTAGATTCTTGTCGGCTATTATCGTTCATTTTTAAGTACCCCAACCCTTTTACTCTTGCTAAGCGCATAATCTTTTCTACGTTAATCTCTCCAATTCTCCTGACTCCACGTGAAACAAGCAACCTCTAATTTCTACATTATCTCCATAAGCTTTATAGATCGGATGTGTTTTTAAATTTTCCACTTGTTGTAAGACGTTAATTTTTGCTAGTTCATCTAACGAAAGTTCGGAACTATCGTTCGGAAAACTGTTTCGAATGTGTGAAATCCATCCGCGCAATTCATTTTCTTCTTTGTCTGACGAAGCCGCTTTTATTCCCCCACAGCCAGTATGCCCTTTTACAATAATCGCTTTAACTTTTAAATGCTTTAGCGCGAAATACAGGCTAGCTGAAAAGCTTTCATCATCTGATACGACTTGATTCGCAATATTGCGATGCACAAACATATGACCGAGAGGCATTTGTGTAATGACGGAAGGACTTACTCGTGAATCACTGCACGACAAAACAAAATATTCAGGTGCCTGCCCTTTTTTTAATTCATCAAAATAAGCGGGATTGATTTCTTTTATTTTACGAATAAATTCTTCATTTTTTCTTCGCAAGTCTTCCACATCAATCACTCCCTGTCATTTCCCAATCGCTTTGATCGCATGATTAATTGACAAGTAGGAAAGTTGCTGCTTATTTTCGCCTTCCCACCTTGCTTTTTTCAGCACATCCATGACAGGACCTTTTATTCCAGCAAATAAAAATTCGATTTTCCCTTGGCCGCATGAATCGACCATTTCTTTCAGCGAATGAATAGCGATCGCATCAATCGAATTCACTCCTGAAAAATCGATTATGACCCATTTAACATCGGGATTTGCTTCGATTCGTTCACACAGCTTCTCTTCCAAGTACGCTGCATTTGCAAAATAAAGTGAGGCATCGACTCTAAAAATGAGAACTTCCGAGTCTGTCTTTGCATCTGGAAAACGTTTAATGTTTCGAAAAATATTTTCTTTCGGTAAATAGCCTAGCTCAGCGACATGAGGATACGCGCTTCTACCAATAAAAACGAGTAATGAAAAAGCGAGTCCAATTAAAATCCCTTGCTCAATTCCAATCGTCAATGTGGCGACAAACGTAACAACCCATGTCCAGCCATCGAGTTTTCGAATATTAAATAACCGTTTCGCTTCCTTTATATCAATTAAACTGTACACCGCAAACATAATGATTGCTGCAAGTACAGCTTGCGGAAGATAATAAAATAAACTAGTAAAAAACATAAGTGTTAATAAAATGAGCACAGCAGTAATCATTGAAGCGAGCGGTGTTCTTGCCCCAGATTGATAGTTTACAGCTGATCGAGAAAATCCGCCTGTAACTGGATAAGCAGAAAAAAATGATCCGACGACATTCGCTAATCCTAATCCAACTAACTCTTTATTAGGAACAACTTTATATTTTTCTTTCGAAGCAATCGCCTTTGCCATCGCGATTGATTCCATAAAACCCACGAATGAGATCGTGAGCGCAATTGGAAGAAGGGCAATCATCGAATCGATGCTAAAAGCAGGGATTGACAATGACGGCAACCCTTTTGGCACTTCACCGACGATGTTTATCCCAAACTTTTGCAATTGCAAAAAATAAACGACTAAAATGCTTAACACAACGACGACGAGCGGTCCCGGCACTTTCGGAACAAATTTTTTAATTCCGATCAGCACGAGGATGCTTCCGCCTCCAATCGCAAATGCAACCCAATTTATTTCTGACAGCTTCGTAATCGACTCCCATAATATGAGAAATACATGATCAGATTCAATTTGAATGCCGAGTAAATGCTTTAATTGACTTAGCCCGATCATAATCGCAGCTGCTGAAGTAAACCCACTAATGACCGCATGCGATAAAAAGTTCACTAAAAAACCGAGTCGCAAAACTCCCATGAGAAACTGTATAAACCCAATCATAAACATAAGCAAAAGCACTAATGAGATATACTCATCCGTACCAGGTTCTGCAAGCGTTGATACTCCAGCAAAAACTAGTAATGAAACCATGGCTACAGGACCTACAGCAAGCTGACGCGACGTTCCAAACAGCGCATAAACAATTAAAGGAATCGTAGCCGCATAAAGCCCAATAACTGGAGGGAGTCCTGCTAACATGGCATATGCCATTCCTTGTGGAATAAGCATAATCGCTACAATGATCCCTGCCGATAAGTCACCGCTTAAATCAGACTTATTGTAATTGGGGATCCAATCAAAAGCAGGAATAAGTTTTTTTAACATTTTGTACTCCCCTCTTTCTATCTAAATAAAACTCCTATCCACAATCACGTAAAAGTAAGAGAAGGGGAGTCAGTTCCCCTTCCATATCTGTCAGAAAAGGGCATCATTTCTCCCATCTCTATCGATTTATCCTTTTTTAATCCAAAACTTAAATACGCCGTTTTCTTCAGTATCTTTAAGGATTTCATGTCCACCAGATTTAGCCCAGGCCATCAAGTCATTTTTTGAGCCTTTGTCTGTTGCATGAACTTCTAACACTTCACCTGTTTTCAACTCATTCATCGCTTTTTTCGTTCTAACAATTGGCATTGGACATGCTAGTCCCGTGGCATCTACAACTTTAACAGCTTCCATGATTGAATCTCTCCTTCATATTTTTTCATTTTTACAAATTAAAATGTCAGTGTCATCGTTGCGTCAGAAGCATATTCAACAAAGGTTGCTGCTCCTGCAACTTCGATTCCGTCAACAAATGCATCCTTGTCTAGACCCATGACATCCATTGTCATTTGGCAAGCAATAATTTTTACTCCAAGGTCCTTCGCTATTTCTAACATTTCTGGAATCGGTGGTACATTTTCTTTTTCAAAGCCTTCTTTGAAATGTTCTTTTCCTTCAGGTATCGGCAATTGCTTATGTGCCTCTTTATGAATTAAATTTAAGCCTTCGAATGTAAAAAAGATCCCGACTTCTTTATCACTTGCTGCTGCCGCAGTTGCAATGTTAAACACTTTATACGCATCGAATAATCCACCATTACTTGCAATAATTGCTACTTTATCTGCCATTTTGTATTCCTCCAATTTTATTTTGTTGTTTCAAGTGGACCCGTCCATTCAATCATACCTTGGACAACATTTGTTACATGTTTAAAACCTTTATCAGTTAGTTGTTTACAAGCTAAATCACTTCGATTTCCCGAACGACAGACGATTAATATTTCATTTTCTGGGTCGAGTTCATTTGCTCTTTCGCCTAACTCCCCTAATGGGATCGATAGTGACCCAGGGATGTGGCCGAAATTATATTCAGCTGGTTCACGAACATCAATAATTGTTATTTCTTCATTCGCTTCGAGCTTTTTTAGAAGCTCATCATTTTGAATGACATGAGGAAATTTCAATTCTTCTTTTTCCTCTGATTCACTTGCTTTACGCAAATAATGTTTAAGTACCTCGCCATCTTCTTTCGTTCCAAGATATTGATGGCCACTACTTTTTGCCCAAGCTTGAATATCAGCAAGTGAGCCTTTATCTGTCGCTTGAACTTCAAGCACTTGACCAGGCTTCAGTTCATTGACAGCTTTTTTTGTTCTTACGATTGGCATAGGACAAGCGAGTCCTTTAGCATCAACCACTTGATCAACTTGAATGCTCAATAGTTTTCCCTCCATATTTTTGTTCAGGTACGCATACCCGTATATGTATAATATATGACAAAAAAATATTTGTCAATAAGTGTTCAAACATCATGAATCTAAGATTCTCTTCACTGCTATTCAAAGCTATGCTATGATTTTTTTGAAACATCGAGTAAAATATGGTTTGATCTTCTTGAGTAAATAAAGCATGTAGGAGCGATAAAGAAAAATGGAATATTCAAACGAAATTAAAAACCGTTTAAAACGAGCAGAAGGACAAGTTCGCGGAATTTTACGAATGATGGATGAAAGCAAACATTGCAAAGATGTCGTTAGTCAATTATCGGCCGTACGCAACGCGCTTGACAAAGCCATTGCACAAATTGTTGCTATGAACTTACAGCAATGCATTTTAGAAGAACAAGCGAAAGGAAAAGATAGTGGTTCAGACAAATTTGTCGAAGAAGCAATCGAATTACTTGTGAAAAGTCGATAAACATGAAAAAAATTATCTGATTTTTTAGCGTCCCTTAAATCGCTCGTGTGAAAAATATAAAAAGCGAGGGGAAGAAACGTTACTTCAACTCGCTTTTTAAGTAAGGATCGCATCACAATCAGTAATTAAAATTGAAGGATGTTTTACTAGTTCAATTTCATACGGTCTCTCGATTGACCTTCCGTTCGAATCAGTAAGAACTCGTACTGACGGACGACTCGGAGACCCCATTTCATAATGAATAACAACCGCTGTTTCACCTGTATTTAATTTCACCGTTAAGCCAACGGGATATGTCGCAACAGATTTTTGAAATGCTTGCACATATTTCGATTCAAAATGCGTGTATGTCCTTGCATACAAAATTTCCATTGCTTCATGGGGGAGCATTGCTTTCCGATATGGACGATTTGACGTTAAGGCGTCAAACACATCTGCAACAGCTAAAATTTTACCATAAGGATGGATTTCGTCTCCTTTTAACCCTCTCGGATAGCCGCTTCCATCTAACTTTTCATGATGTTGCAACGCACAGTGAGCAGATAATAATGAAATCGCCGGATCTTTACGCAAAATTTCGAAGCCATATTCTGTATGCATTTTAATCATTTCAAATTCGTCATCTTCAAGTGTACCTTTTTTATTTAAAATGTCTGTTGGAATCTCACACTTACCAACGTCGTGCAACATACTTCCGATCCCAATTTCATTCAGCTGATTTTCATTAAACCCAAGATGAACCGTCATCGCCAATGTATACAACGTCACGTTAGTTGAATGCGAAAACGTATACGAATCGTGAGTGAAAATATCGGTCAATAAATTCATAACGTTGTTCATAGATTTTATTTCAGACAACAGATTTTTCAAAGCATTTTGCAATTTATCAATATTAATTCCTTCAAAAATTCGTTCTTTCTTTTTCTCATCTGAATAAAATTGATGATAAATTTCAGAAATAGCGTTCGTTGTCTCGATCCGCAATTCCATCGGAATATGTTCATCAATTTCTATATCTTCAAGTCGTTCGTCTTCAATATAAACAAAAGAAATGCCACGTCTTTTCAAAGCATAAATCGCGCGTTCGGTTAAGCTCGTACCCCTCGCAATTAATACCATGCCTTGTTCACTATAAATCGGCTTAGCCGTCACCATTCCCGCTTGACAGTTTAGTATCGACACTAATCTCAAGTTGTACCCACCCTAACTGGCTTTGTTCTTCGTTAATTGAACTGTGTATGATACTATTATAACTTTTTTGTCGATAAATGAATATCATTTTTAACAATCCTATCCTCAAGAAACTCGAAGAACGAAGCCTAGTGAGTAAGTCAGTTCGCGGTAAACAAACAGGTCGTTCACATGATGTAATTCATGTCTGAGTGAAACAACAAAGAAATACTCAAAAGTTTGTACTCCAGCAAAATATTTAAAGAAGTAGATTCATTAGCATTAGTAAATGCACAAATAATTTTGCAAAAGAAGTTCAGTCGTATTGAATTTCCAAACAAACAATCTTATTCAACAAATATCGAACAATATGCTGTATTTCGATTTTAACAGAAACAGAATACGATTGACTTTGCGATGCGATGGATGATCTAGATGTCAAAGCGAACGAAAACTAACTCGAAAATCGCAGAAAGAAAAGCGAAGGTTAGTTCACTCCCGTTGTTTTAAAAATAACGTTTTTACAAAGTCATGTTCATTATTAGCTTCAATATAAAGAATGAACGGATCACATTCGTATAATAAAAATGACTGATGATCAAGCTCACTTTTTTCAATTCCAGTCGTTGATTTTCCAATTTGTGCTTCAACATGACGTAATTGGAGTGACTCGTCTCTTGATAAGTACACTTCAATGCTTGTAACAACTTCTTGATCGAATGGAACGAAGTACATAACATCACCATAAACGTAAAAATTCGCTCCACCCCACACTCCTTGCTCATCAGGACTTCCGATATTTGCGATAATGTCATTAATATTCGTCCCGATTGGATACTGAGCATGAATTAACTCACCTTTAGAAGCGAGGTGTAACAATTCCTCGTTAAAAACTGAATCGCTTAAGTTATCTGTTTCAACATTTTCTTGTTCAGCATGTACACGATTTGTTTCCGTTAAAGGGAATGGTGATTGACCGTTAATAAACATAATCATTAGCAAAGCAATGATGTGAAATCCTTGTTTCATTACTTTCTTCCCCCTATTTTTTCTTTCCTCTTCTTGAGTTCTTTCTAAAGATCGTTCAAATATGTAAGGCTCACAAGATGTGAGTCAGTGTGATAAGTGTTAACTAACTTTTACGTTATTCACGTCAATATTTTATGTTGCATCACTCAGAACTCCACTTCCCTTTTTGCCTTTCGATGTCCTCTCTTTTTAGAACTCACACTATTAATGTATTCAGAAAAAAATAAAAAAGCACGGTAGCAAGCAAACTACCGTACATTTTTATTATTCCATTGAAAAATTTTTAGAAAAATCAATGAAAAAGTCAATCGTATTAGGATTACTCATTGCTCCTTTGTTAACGGCTTTTTCTACCGGAACACCGATGAGCAATTTTTTAATCGGGACTTCGAGTTTTTTCCCATTCAATGTTCTTGGTACTTCTTCGATTTGAAAAATATCGTTTGGAACGTGGCGCGGTGAACAGTTTTCCCGAATGCGTTTCGTTAGTTCAGATTTTAAAGTGTCGTCTAACTTAATTCCGTCGTCTAACACGACGAATAATGGCATGTATGCTTTCCCTTTTTCATTGCTCACATCTATGACTAAGCTATCATTCACTCCTTCTACACTTTCAACCGCGCGATAGATT
Source organism: Pueribacillus sp. YX66 (assembly GCF_041725775.1). Lineage (NCBI taxonomy): Bacteria > Bacillati > Bacillota > Bacilli > Caryophanales > Bacillaceae > Pueribacillus > Pueribacillus sp. YX66. The sequence continues at coordinate 63,725 of NZ_JBEUEL010000006.1, forward strand.
TCACTCGTTCCCATCCGGATACCGCCTCGATTAATAGTAGAATCGGAGCGTCCGTATATTTGACAACTTCCGTCCGGTCTAATTTTTATCCAATCCCCATGTCTCCAAACACCTGGATACGTATCAAAGTAACTTTCGAAATAACGTGAACCATCGTGATCGTTCCAAAAGTAAAGAGGCATCGAGGGCATTGGTTCGGGTACGACGAGTTCACCCACTTCATTCATTACTTCATTGCCACGTTCGTCATAAGCTTGAACTTTTGCTCCTAGTGCTCGACACTGTATTAAACCTGCGCGCACAGGTAAAATCGGAGAGCCAGTTACGAACGCTGTACATAAATCGGTACCACCACTAGCAGATGCAAGCCAAATGTCATCACCAACATTTTCATATACCCATTGAAACCCTTCAGGAGGTAACGGTGAACCTGTAGACATAACACTTTTTAGCCTCGATAAATCGAATTGTTCTCTCGGTTTCAATTTGTTATTCATACACATTAATAAATAACTTGCACTCGTACCAAAGACGGTCATGCCTGTTTCTTCTGCAAATTCCCACATCGTATCTTTTTTTGGATAACTTGGATTACCATCATACAAAATAATCGCTGAGCGAGCTAAAAGGGAACCGACGACAACATTCCACATCATCCACCCTGTCGTCGTAAACCAGAAAAATCGGTCATCTTCTTTTAGATCACTTTGCAACACTGCTTTTTTCAAATGTTCAAGTAAAATGCCACCATGCCCTTGTACGATTGCTTTCGGAAGTCCTGTCGTTCCTGAAGAATAGAGCACCCATAACGGATGATCAAATGGGACTTGTTCATACTCCAGATCAACAGGCTGACGTTCACCGATGAAATCATCCCAAAATTGCGCAGATGTTAAAGAAGCGATATTTGGATCAGTCTTTAAATACGGTAAAACTATCGTTTTTTTAAGCGTTGGAATCGCAGCTTGAATTTGCTTAACCGTTTCAATCCGATCAAAATCATGCCCCCCGTAGCGATAGCCGTCAACTGCGATCAAAATTTTCGGTTCAATTTGTTTAAAGCGATCGATAACCGTTGGGCTACCAAAGTCAGGTGAACAACTTGACCACGTTGCACCAATGCTAGCACATGCAAGAAAAGCGACGATAGCTTCCGTAATGTTAGGAATATATGCGACAACACGATCCCCACTTTGAATCCCCGATGCTTTTAATCGGTCCGCAAATAACGCCACTTCATCATACAATTGTTGCCATGTCATTTCCTCTAAAGGCCGAAGCTCCGATTTTGAAAGGATTGCTCGTTCATTTGGTCGCATATTTCTAAAAATATGTTCCGTATAATTTAACTTTGCTCCCTCGAACCATTTAGCCCCAGGCATTTGATGAGTCGATAAAACACGAGTATACGGTTCAGATGCTTGAATCTCAAAAAAGTCCCATAATGACTCCCAAAATTCTTCTACTTCAGTGACAGACCATTCCCACAGTGTTTCGTATGTGTCAAAGGACTTTTGTTTATGTATCTCTAGCCATTTCATATAGCGAACTAAGTTTGACTGTTCCTTAAACTGATCTGAAGGTTCCCATAAAAGCATTCCTTCTTGCACTCGTTGTGACATCGTCGCATCTTCCTTTCAAAACTTTTTAAAATAAATATTCAAAAAACTGTGCTTATTCTAATTATAAATGAATTTACAATCGTTCGCGATTGAATTTTCACATATTTTCCAAATCCGATTCATATCTGCTATTCTAGTAGAAAGAATGTTAGAAAGTGATTGATTCCATGTTACAACAAGCAGAAACGATCCTTAAAACACATTTTGGTTTTTCTTCGTTCCGACAAGGACAAAAGCAAACGATCCAGCATGTCGTACAGAAAAATAATACACTCGCCATAATGCCAACAGGTGGTGGAAAGTCGATATGCTACCAAATACCGGCGATGTTATTTTCTGGCGTTACGCTTGTCATCTCACCGTTAATTTCACTCATGAAAGATCAAGTTGATAGTCTACAAGCAGTTGGCATTTCCGCTACTTACATAAACAGCTCATTATCTTCTGAAGAAGTGTATGAACGTATTCAACAAATAAAACAAGGAAAATATAAATTAATTTATGTCGCACCTGAACGGTTTGAGTTCGATCGGTTCGTTGCACTTATCCGTTCATTAACGATTGAACTTGTTGCCTTCGATGAAGCACATTGTATTTCACAATGGGGGCATGACTTTCGCCCAAGTTACCGTAACGTTGTGACGGTATTAAAACAATTGCCGTTCCAACCCATTTTTATGGCCCTTACAGCAACTGCAACGAAAGAAGTTGCTGCCGACATCCGTCAATTGTTAAACATTTCGAAAGAACATACCGTGATCACAGGGTTTGCTAGAAATAACCTATCATTTCAAGTCATTAAAGGGGAGAGCAGCCATACGTTTTTACTAGATTATGTGAAGCAACATCACAACGCATCAGGCATCGTGTATACAGCAACACGAAAAGAAACCGACCAACTACATGCGTTGCTTCTAAAACATGGTATGAAAGTAGAACGATATCATGCTGGTCTTTCCGAACTAGAACGCCAACGTGCCCAAGAACGATTTCTCTATGATGAAGTGGGAATTATTGTAGCGACGAACGCTTTTGGTATGGGAATTGATAAATCGAATGTTCGCTACGTTATTCATATGAATATCCCAAAAAACATTGAAGCGTATTATCAAGAGGCTGGACGTGCAGGTAGAGACGGTGAAAACAGCGAATGTGTTTTATTGTACACACCTCGCGACATTCAGTTACAAAAATTTTTCATTGAAGAATCGACTGTAGATGAAAGTAGAAAAGCGAAAGAATATGAAAAACTACAAGCGATGATTGATTATTGCCATACCGAACAATGTTTACAGCGGTATATTTTACATTATTTTGGGGATGTGACTGCCGCAGATTGCGGAACGTGTGGAAACTGTAAAGATGATCGAAAACTTGAGGATATTACACGTGAGGCACAAATGATTTTTTCTTGTATTAAGCGGATGAAAGAACGCTTTGGAGTAACAATCGTGGCCCAAGTGCTAAAAGGCTCAAAAAATAAACGTATCCAAGATCTGAAACTTTCACAGCTATCAACATATGGACTCCTTTCAGCAAAAACGGAAAAAGAAATTACCGAATTGATTAACTTCTTAATTGCAGAAAATTATCTTGGACTAACCGATAGTAAGTATCCCGTCGTAAAATTGAAAAATAAAGCGAAATATGTACTAATTGGAGAAAAGTCAGTCTATAAAAAAGCGAAATACGAATCGACTGTTTTCAAAGAAGATGACGAACTCTTTCAAAAGTTACGAGCCCTTCGTAAACGGATTTCGGAACATGAACAAATTCCACCTTATATCGTTTTTTCTGATGCAACACTAAAAGAAATGTGTGCACGATGCCCACAAGATAAACGGACGATGTTATTAGTACAAGGTGTCGGTGAAACGAAGTTTGAAAAATATGGTGAGCGATTTTTAAAAGAAATTAAATCACACGTTGAAACATGAATATGAAGGGGGGACTATCTATCTGGTCTCCTTTTTATTTTGCGCTTTTTAATAGTTCGATTTCAACGAGATTATCGTGATTGGATTTAATAAGAATATCCATACTTTTAAATGTTCTTCTGCTAAATTCGTGCACTTCCTGTGCACAACGCAGAAGTCAGTACATCCTGTACAAGTCAATTATTTACTTTTTAACACAATGCACTTTCGTCAATTTTCGATTTTGTTGAACCGAGCAAAATCAAAGCGCCTGTAACTAAAAACACGCTAATCATTCCAAACGACTGAGCGACGATTCCGAAAGCAAACGGAGCGACGGTTTGCGTGAGACGATTCGACGTTAAGCGAAAACCTAATCCTTCGGCTACTCTGTCTCTCGGTAATGATTGCAGAGTTGTTGAAATCGTTAATGGCTGACCGATCCCAAGCCCAACACCGAGTAAAAATGATAATACGCCTAACCATACGGCATTGTGAGACAGTGGCATAAGCACAAAAAACAATCCCGAACTAACGATTGATAATAAAATCACATTTGCTCTTCCGAGCATTTCTATGAGTTGTGGCATAAACAAACGAATAAAAATTCCTGCAAGGGCGTTAATTGATACGATGACACCAATGCTTGTGCTGCTTAATCCAAACTGCAAGCCGAGAAGCGGAAAATACGCCGCAAACATATCTTTGCCTAACAAAACTAACGAACTAATTAAAAACGCCCTTCTGACATTTCTTATTTTCAAAAGATAAAACGTTGCAAAAACGGAGCCTAACGGCTGTTGCTTTTGCTTGTCTTCCATTTCATACGGTGTTAAAGACGCTACAAACACGAGTGACAAGAGCCCGACGAGGCTTAAAATGAAAAACGCGTTGGATATCGAAAGCATGTCCGCAAGCAAACCACCGGCTAATGGTCCGACAAAGCTACCAATGGCTGCTCCAATGCTAAACTTAAGTATATTTTGCTCTCTTTCTGATGGGGTGGAAGAATGACCTGCATAACTTTGTGCGGAAACGACAAACACTGTATTCGCAATTCCAGCGGCAAGCTGTGACAAAATAATTCCGAATAAATGCGTTGAAAAGAATGGAATCATGAGCGCGAGTGAGCCGATAACCGCGCTTAACATAATTGGAGTCTTACTTCCCACCCTGTCCACGATCTTCCCAATGCGTACCGCAAATAGTAACGATAAAAATGGAAACATCGAAACGACGATTCCGATCTGAATAGAGCTTGCGCCAAGCTCATTCGTAAACAACGGAACGAGAGGGCGAGTACCCATCATTCCGATCATAAAAAACGCAGCGATGATTCCGAGTTGAACATAATCATGTCTAGTTGGCATTCCGTCTCCACACCTTTTTCATGAGCAACGTTTACGATCCAAATTGTAACGTATGGTAGAATGGTAGCGTTCCACGGTTATAATATTAACAAAAATAAGGGGTAACATCATTGAATAACGAAAAGAAACTTACCGAAACAAAACGAGAAAAAGCCCCCCGCAGAGGAATCGTACGCTTATTAACACTGCTATTAACGCTTATTTGGGGCGTCGCATGGGTATTTATGAAGGTTGTCCTCGATTATATGGGGCCATTTACGTTTGCATCGCTCCGCTTTTTATCTGCGTCCCTATTTTTATTGATCGTTTTATTCTTTTTAAAAAGGCTTTCAATCCGAAACATAGCGATTCGTGATTTAATGATTTTAGGCTTGCTGCAAACGACAGCGGTTTTTCTTTTCGTCACGTACGGGATGAAATTCGTCGATGCTGGTAAATCTTCGATTCTCTTATATACGATGCCGATTTGGAGCGGATTGCTCGCAGCCAAATTTCTCGACGAGCCGTTGACAAGGACGAAAGTAATCTCCATGATATTTGGTGGAATCGGGCTCCTATTTATTTTCGGTTTTGACGTGCAAAGTTTGAGCAGTTCGGCATTGACTGGTCAGCTTTTCATCATCGTTGCTGCGGTTAGTTGGGCTGTTGCGAACATTTTTTATCAACGGAAATTTAGTCAGGCTGATCGGTTACAAGTGAATGCGTATCAATCGTTGTTCGGTGCAATTGGACTTACGATCGTTGCGATTGTGATGGAAAACGATGTCCCGATTGTTCTCAATGCAACGAGCATCATTTCCGTTTTATATACAGGCATTTTAGCTTCTGCGATCAGTTTTACCATTTGGTTCTTTTTATTAGATGAGGTCGATACAGCAACAGCCGCTATGTCCGTTCTGCTCGTACCGATTTTTGGTTTAGTGTTCGGTTCGATCTTTTTAAATGAAGTGATTACGCTAAGCACAATCATTGGCTCACTGTTTATTTTAGTCGGAATCTTTTTCACACAAATTTCAAGTGAAAAAAACGTGAAAGGAGAAAATCAAAAAGCAAGACGTATTAGAAATTAGTTTCCATTAGTTCCCACTTAAACTTCCTCGATTTTCTTAAAGTCTTGAAATAGAGTACTTTGAACGGTTAAACGATTATACTTTCTCGTCAATCTCCTTTAACAGATCGCCAATTTTTCGTTCGTTAATGACGAGATCAGCTAAGTCGTCGTAATCAGTTGCCTCCATATTTACGATAACAAGCTTTGCTCCGTTTTGCTTCGCTTCAACAGGAAAATAGTTCGCTGGTGAGACAGAAAGTGATGAACCGAGTACAATAAAAAGATCGGCTTTTGCCGTCTCTGTCTCAGCAGTTTCAATCGCATCATAAGGAAGCATTTCACCGAATAGAACGACTGATGGGCGTAAAAAACCTCCACATTCACAATGAAAAGTGCCGTCAATAAATTCTTGATTCAAATAGCGTGTTCCACACGTATGACAATGAACTGTACGCAACGTTCCATGCAATTCCGTTACATTCTTACTCCCTGCTTGCTGGTGAAAACCGTCAACATTTTGCGTAATAATCGCATGCACGAGTCCCGCCTTTTCCCATTTGCCTAATATTTCATGTCCAGCATGTGGTTTATAATCATGAATCGCTTGCAACCGTTTATGATAAAACTGAATAAATTCTTCACGGTTATTTTCCAGTGCATCTATACTCGCAAGTCTTGTCGGATCAACCTTATTCCACAAACCTGTACGTGCTGAACGAAAATCAGGAAGTCCGCTCTCCGTCGACATTCCAGCTCCCGTAAACACAACAGTATACTTTGCTTCCTTCAACAATCTTGCTAACAAATGTCTTCCTCCTTTTTCAAAACTATTCCTAATAGATTGTTATTCAAGACACAATATCAGTAAACTGTGTAGTAAGTACCGCTTCAGAAATACACTTCGCTTTCCCGCAGGAGTCTTCGCGTATTTCCTCCGATCCAATCAACTGATGTATTTACTTACGGTAATAACCACTAAAAGGTTAACAGAGCAAAACAAGTGAATAGCTTCAACTAGCGTAATTTCATTCAACTAGATAGCCTGCTTACTTTGTCACTTTATCTACTTCTGGTACAAAAATTTTTTCTGCGTGAAATTGACCATCAATTTCACCAATCAGTGTCACTGAGCCATTCTCAACTGGTTTGAAATCTGTCATTCTCTCTACTGTCCAATTTAATAGAAAACCTTTTACCATTTCAATAAAAGCAGCATGTGAAACAACGACGAGATGATCATGAGCTTGTTTCGCTTCAAGTCTTTGAACGACAGTGTTATAAAATAACGACGCACGCAAATAGACATCTGCCATCGATTCACCATGGTGATAGCGGAAATAAAATGCTCCTGCAGCTTTAAACTCACGTTTTAGTTCAGGCGGACGATCGTTGAAATCATATAAATTTCCGAGCTCCCACTCCCTTAAAAGCGGGCTTTCATAAAATGGAACCGATTCAGGTACTTTTGCATAAATGGCGTTCGCTGTTTGAATCGTTCGTAAATAAGGTGAAACGTAAAATATCGATTTTTCATTTAATATACCTTGCATAAATTCCCCGGTTAATTCAGCTTGTTTTTGTCCTTTTTCGGTTAGCGCAAATTTTGAATCATGCGTATGTGCCATTAAAAAACGATCAACATTATGTTCAGATTCTCCATGACGAATTAAATAAATTTTCATCTGTTTTCCTCCCCCAACTACTATATATCTATCGAAAAAATTACGTTGCCACTATTATACTTGAAATTCCGAATTGTCACAGAGATTTGATTGGAAAATAATAAAACTCGGCCATATTGACCGAGTTTTGGACGCTATCGCAAATTCGAATTTGGTCTTCCGAAAAGCAACAGAAGAGCGTGTATAATAATAACGACAGCGAATAACACGATGATTACTAAACCAAACGGAGTGAGTAGTGATGTTAAAAATGGAATTTCAGGTGCAATGAGGAACAAAGCAACTCCTGAAAGCAGAGCAAGAAAATATGGTAGCAAATACAAGTTTACTCCTCCTTTCTCTATAATGCTCCTTTTTTAGAGGTTGTTCAAAAAAGCTTGAAAATTCACTAGGATGTAAATCAGTTCGATGTGATTAAAAGATGCGTAAGTCCGCCGTTCCTACACAATTCAAACGAAGGTTCATCGAGTATACAGTAAACCTGAACGAAACTTATAGACGGTGTACTTAAGCACCTCCTAGGCAAGTTCGGGTCATCTAAACACGCTTAGCGAGTATTAAGGCTCCAAATCATTTTCCAGTGTTGAAGTGAAAGCAAAACGAGTAAAAATATCATTGAGTGGCGCGTATTTTATGTCCGTTATCCTCCTTTTTGAACAGTCCCTGTTAGTATTATGGTATGATTTGAATCAAAAGCGTGTACGCCCTTTTTCATCTATTCTGTTTTTTTTGACGGGTAATCGTGCACAGACTACACTTAAAGACGATATTGATTACAAGAGGAGGCAACATGATGACACCACACCAATTCGATAAAGTGATTAATCGGTACAAGACGAATTCTTTAAAATGGGATGCACTTGAAGAACGATTCGGCAAAGCCAATGTTCTGCCTTTATGGGTCGCGGATATGGATTTTCGAGCACCTAACGCAGTGATTGAAGCGTTGAAAAAGGTAGCTGAACACGGTATTTTCGGCTATACCGTACGTCCAGATTCTTTTTATGAATCATTAATTTCATGGTTTGAGCGTAGACATGATTGGAAAATTAAAAAAGACTCGATTCTCGTATCACCCGGAATCGTTCCCGCACTAAGTTTGCTCGTTCAAGCATTTACGGAGCCTGGAGATCACGTCATCATTCAATCGCCCGTTTACCATCCTTTCTTTCATGTCGTTCAACAAAATGGACGAAACTTAATTGACAATCCACTCATATTAAACGATAAAAAGTATGAAATTAACTTTGACGATTTAGAACAAAAGCTGCGTGAATATGAATGTAAACTTATGCTTTTTTGCAGCCCACACAACCCTGCAGGTCGCGTATGGACAAAAAAGGAACTCATAAAAGTTGGCGAACTTTGTAAAAAATATAACGTCTTGCTCATTTCAGATGAAATCCATTGTGATTTAATATACAAAGGGCATCAACATATTCCTTTTGCTTCGCTATCAAAAGAATTTCAAGATCTATCGATTACTTGTGTGGCACCAAGTAAAACATTCAATCTCGCTGGGTTGCAATCGTCTGCACTTATTATTCCGAACAAAGATATTCGTGAACAATATAAGCGTTCCTTAAAAATTGAAAATAGTGATATGTTAAATTCATTTGCAATTGCCGCCTTTGAAGCAGCATACAATGATGGTGAGCAATGGCTTGAAAATCTTATGGAATATCTCGAGGACAATGTTCAGTTTTTAATTTCTTTTTTTGAAGAACAGATTCCTGAAGTCAACGTTATTCCCCCTGAAGGGACGTATCTCATTTGGCTCGATTTCCGCAAGCTAGGCTTAAGTGTGAAAGAACTTGAATCATTTTTACTAACTGAAGCGAAAGTTGCCTTAAACCAAGGGTACATATTTGGAAAAACGGGGGAAGGCTTTGTAAGGATAAATATTGCTTGTCCGCGAAAAACGCTTGAAGAAGGGTTACATCGCATAAAGCTAGCGGTCAACACATTAAAAAACACCTGAATCTGTTTTCAGACTCAGGTGTATCACTCTATAAAATCAAGAAGTTCATCTAAGCTTGACAATACTTTGTAAGGTGAAGCGTTATTTTCCATCTCTTCTCTTGAACGGAAAACTTCGATTTGAAAGTCATCATTTCCAGATGCACTATTAACAACGGTTCGATAAATGAACGAGCCATCGATTTGACTCCCACGCCGTTTCATTATAACACCACCTCAACTTTTCTTTTTTCTTATTATATAAAAAAGAATCGGATCATTCACTATATGAGTAAAAAAATATTTTTTATTGTTCAAGAGATTGACAAATCCTCACCAAAAATATACGAAGCCTGCAGAAAAAGCAGGCTTCGTACCCTTTTTTCTTCACCCAGTCACTTGCTCATCAAAGTAATATTCAGGTTTTGTCGCGCCGAGGTCATGCACTTGTTTAAATAGTGCACGATATTCTTGAATTGGGATCATTCCGTAAACATATAGTTGCTGAATAAAATCAAGTAAATCATTGGCATTCGTAGGCTCCATTTTACGTTCAACATAACGCTGCATCACTTCTTCCAATTTCAAAAATAATCCCCCCTAATTAAAATGTAAGCGCTTTAAAATATCATAACATATAATTTTGCCATTCCCTTTTTTTTGAAAATTAAAACTTTAGACATATTATTGCATTTTTCTATGAACTTTTAACTACGCTCAAAAAGATTTAAAAAAATATACGAGCGCCTTTCCGCCAAGCCTTACTTTTCATATGATGTAGTAATGCCACAAGCTGGAGGTGAGATTATGGGTTACGCTGGTGGAGGCGGATACGGCGCTGGCTTTGCTTTAATCGTCGTATTGTTTATCCTACTCATCATTGTAGGAGTAGCTTATGTCTACTAATTAATATTTAAAACACTGCCCCGAGAAATGGGCAGTGTTTTAAGTCATTGTATGTTTTACCTTTTGCTTTTCTTCGTAACGTTCGATAGCCAGTTGGACAAGCTTTTCAATCAATTGTGAATAGTCAAGACCTGATTCTTTCCAAAGTAACGGATACATACTAAAAGGTGTAAAACCAGGCATCGTATTAATTTCATTAATGTAAATGTCATCGTTTTCTGTTACGAAAAAATCTGCTCTGACAAGACCTGAACCGTCAATCGCTTGAAACGCTTTTATCGACATTTCTTTCAAACGTTCATATACACCGTTAGAAACTTGAGCTGGAATTAATAATTCTGTGCTATTATCTTCATATTTTGCTTCATAATCGTAAAAGTCTGTTTTCGGAACAATCTCTCCAGCAGCCGAACATTTTGGTTCATCGTTGCCAAGTACAGCGATTTCGATTTCACGACCAACAATACCTTCTTCTACGATTACTTTCCGGTCATATTCAAATGCGAGTTCGATTGCTTCCACTAATTGCTCTTTAGAAGTACATTTACTAATACCAACGCTTGAACCAAGATTCGCAGGCTTAACAAAACAAGGGAAGCCTAATGATTCAGCAATCCTAGTGATAATGTCGCCTGACGTTTCTTCCCAATCCTTTTTCATAAAAAAAACATAGTTTGGTTGCTTAAGACGATGTTCGGCAAACACTTGCTTCATAAACACTTTATCCATGCCAACCGCTGAAGCCGCAACACCATTTCCAACATAAGCAACATTTAATAATTCTAGTAATCCTTGCACCGTTCCATCTTCCCCGTTCGGACCGTGTAGTAGCGGAAAAACAACTTCATCATTTGAGATCGACGCTAACAGTTGCGGAGGAATGAGACTATCTTCATTATCACTGCGAACAAACACAAGTTCATTTACATCCGTAATTTCTTCCGTCAGTTTCGGACCCGGAAACCATTTTCCCTCCTTGGAAATGTACACTGGATAAACATCAAATTTCTCAAAGTCTAGTGCGTTAATAACAGAACGGGCGGTTTGCATTGAAACGTCGTGTTCTGCTGATTTTCCCCCATATAACAGACGTAGGATCGTTTTATTATTCATCGTGTACCCCCTGCAAAAAGTTAAACTAACATAAAGAAACACTTAAATTGTAGCATGATTATACGTACTTATCACTAGCAGTATCCTATTCATTTCTAGGCAAAAGTTGATTCGACTTATTCGTAAAGGAGGTCTTCAAGCGAAATTACTTTTTTCAAAGTTACTTCATTCGCATCCGAATCGTAATAATAGATACGTAATCTACCCGTATCTTCCCATGAGACGTCATTCGTTAAAATTCCGAAATACCCATCTTCAAGAGAAACCATCTCGTGCTGAAACATCGTTACGTCAGCATTGTTGTTTTCAAGATTGATTTCGCGGCTTCCACTACTCAGTGCGAAAATAACGATAAAAACGATGAGGGCAATCCGAATTTTTCTTAATTCTTTTTCATTCGCATCCATCTTCTGACCTGCTTTCTATGTATACTTTTTCAACCAATCAAGAATAGCCTTGATTATTTTTGGCTCTAACGGTTTTCTAAATGATCGTTTATACACTTGTTTCAATGAAAGTATATTCGCGTCTTCCTCTTGATGCCGAAGGAGATGATTCATATTTTCTATAATAAGGTGTTCAGCTTCGCCGCTTACACCATCAGCAAACACTTTCGCATGCTCAGGCAACACTTGAACATCTTTAGACCCTGTAATGGCTAAAATAGGACACGTAATGTGCTTTAAATCGTCTCGGACATTATAGGCAAAGTGTTCTTTCATCCACTTCGCATTCACTTTCTGACCTTTTACACGAATAACAGGCTCAGTTGATTGTTCAATGCGTTCAATTAAATTCCTTTGTTGTTTCGCAATTTTATTCGGAACTTTTAAAAAGCGAAAGAGGGCGCCTTTCAATCCTGTCATTTCTTTAAAGTCGCGAGCAAAAAATTCCCCTTGTCGCATAACGGTTGTCTTTAGCGATTCAGCAGCACCTGCTAATAAAATCAATCCTTTTACAGCTTGCTGTTTTTGTAATAAAACAGCAAGTGTGCAGCCTTCACTATGCCCAAGCAGAAAAACTCTCTCTTTATCAATGTTCGGATGTGCTTTTAAAAATGTTAACGCCGCATCCGCATCAGCGACTAAATCTGATAATCCAGCTTCATGATAGTTCCCTTTGCTTTCTCCAACCCCTCGCTTATCGTAACGCAACACTGCAAATCCGTGAGGAACGATAGCATCCGATAATAGTTTAAACGCATTAATTTTCCCCATTTTTGCATTTTCGTCTCGGTCGACCGGACCAGACCCATGCAAAAGTAAAACCGCTGGGAATGTATCGGTCGAGACCTTTTGCTCAGGAAAAACGAGACTTCCGCGTAATTCAACATCACTTTGAAATGACACGTGGACTTCGTTCATTCCTTTTTTCCCCTTTCACTTTTTTTTGACGGATGATAAAGCAAGCGTTCATGTTCAGGCTCAATATGAATAAATATTTTGGGAGAATGTAGTACTTTCTTTATATCTTTTTCAATTCGATCGCACAAATCATGAGCAGTTTCAACATTCATATGAGAAGGAACAACAAGGTGAAAATCAATATACTCTTCTGATCCTGAACGCCGTGAACGAAAATCATGATACTCAATATATTCATCTTTATAAGCTGAAATGATTTGATGAACACGTTCTTCTTCTTCCTTCGATAACCGTGTATCTAATAGAGGCAAAAATGATTTTTTACCAAGATCATACGCTTCCTTCATAATGTAAAGCGCAATTCCAATCCCGATTAATGGATCAAGAATGTAAAAATTCGTCAAACTTACGATGACAAGGCTGACGGCAACACCGATAGATGCATAGACATCTGTCAATAAGTGCAATGCATTCGAACTCATCGCAACAGAGCGATATTCCTCACCAACATGTTGAACCTTCCTCCCAACAACGAAGTTAATTGTAGCGCCCAAAAGCATCGCAGCCACAGCAATCATTGGCATTTTAATTGGAGCAGGTTCAAATATTTTTTGTACAGATTCATAAATAATCCAAATTCCTGCCACGAAAATAAGCAACGTTTCTATCGTACCCGCTACATTTTCAAATTTACCGTGACCATAGGGATGCTCTCGGTCTGGGGGTTTTGACGAAATTCTAACTGAAAAAAAAGCGATAATTGACGCCATCAAATCAAGAGACGTATGAATTGCTTCTGATATAACTGCGACTGAACCCGAAATCACACCAACAATTAATTTCATTAAAAAAACAAAACTGTTGCTCAGTATAGATAGCGCTGCAATTTTTGCTGGACGTGGCGAAGACAATCCAATCACCTCGAAAACATTTACGACATACGTCGAAAACAGAATCTTTTTACTTATACCAAAGTGCATCGCAATAGCAATAAAATACTCTTCTTTATCTTACAGAACGAAACGGTGTGGGTCTAGAGAAACAGTGTTGCCTGAATGCAACAAAAGTAGAATGAACGGAAAGTGTAATAGTAGATGATAGGAACCTGCTCACATCAAAACAGCCTAGCAAAATGGATTCCAAGTTTTAAATACAATTGATGGAACACTTTTATTTTCTACCCGATCGAAACATTCGACTAGTCATCCTTCAAATATGTCATCACAGCTACAAAGTCTGATGCGACTGTCATGATCGCTACCGTCGTCATTGTCGTTCTTACGAATGACTTATCAAAAAGTGTACTAGCAAGTGTCATTTTCCACACGATCTTTTTTGTTGCGAAAATATCAAAAATTAAAGTCACAAAAGAAGAAAAAAATAGTAAAATACATTATCGTCGTACACGGACAATTGTTTTTTGCATCAGTTAGTGAATTTGTAGAGGCATTTGATTACACGTCTAAAAACAAAAAGATAGATTTTGCGGATTCACACATATGGGACGAATCTGCTGTAGGTGCCATTGATAAAGTTGTGTTAAAATTGAAAGAACAAAACAACCAAGTGACGATGACAAATTTAAACGCTTCAGGTGAAAAATTAGTTTATACATTAGCGGTATCGTATCTAACTCATAAATAGGCGGTGAATGAATGATGTATAAAAAAATATTAGTTGCGGTTGATGGTTCAGAAAACTCATTGCGAGCAACAAAACAGGCAGCCACTATCGCTTTTCTTGCTGAAAACTGTTCAGTAGAAATTTTAAGTGTCGCTGACTATTCAAAAACGAAAAGCGAAGTTCTTTATAGCGAAAGCTTAGAAAAATTAAATTTAGAACGCAAGAAAAGATTAAAGCCAGCAGAAGATATTTTACAAAAGCAAGGAGTAGAGTACACTGTTAAAATATTACACGGGATTCCTGGACCGACGATCGTATCCTATGCGAACAAAAACAATTTTGATATGCTTGTTATCGGAAGCCGTGGACTCAATACATTACAAGAAATGGTGCTCGGAAGCGTCAGTCATAAAGTCGCTAAGCGTGCCGATTGTCCTGTTTTAATCGTGAAATAGACAGAAGGTAAACACATCCAAAATTTAAATTTTGAGTGTGTTTTATTTACTTTCAAATGGCACTCTATTAATATATAAAAAAATTACTATATATAAATAGATAACTATCCACAACCAAAGTATTATTTATGATTATATATTTAACTTCTTATATAAAAGGTGTTGTGAATAGGTTTCAATGAAATCGAACAGATCTTGAAAGCACTTAGTGATGAAAATCGTTTTAGAATTATGGCATATTTAAGTCTCGACACGCTATGTGTATGTGAAATCGTTGAGCTTCTTACCATTAGTCAGCCCCAAGTGAGTCAGCATTTAAGAAAGCTACGTGAAGCCGGACTCGTGAAAGACGATAAACGTAGAAGTGCCTCTATTACTCTCTGAACCATGCTCATCGCTATTATCCTGTCGTACTTCATACTATAAGTACACTTCCACCTATTCACTTAAACGCAATACGAACAAAATGCAATTAAATCATTGGAGGAAACGATGAGCACACTTTTCGCCATTCTTATTTTTATGCTTACATTAACGTTCGTCATTTGGCAGCCAAAAGGTTTATCTATTGGCTGGTCTGCTTGCATTGGAGCGATACTCGCACTCGCTGTTGGTGTCGTCTCCTTTCAAGATGTCATCGATGTTACAGCGATTGTCTGGAATGCAACACTAACGTTCGTAGCGCTAATTATCATCTCTCTTATTCTTGATGAAATCGGATTTTTTGAATGGGCAGCATTACATATGGCTCGCATTGCAAACGGTAGCGGTTTACGTATGTTTTTACTCATTATCGTTTTAGGTGCTATCGTATCTGCTTTATTTGCAAACGACGGAGCAGCACTCATTTTAACCCCGATCGTACTCGCAATGGTTCGATCTCTCAAGTTTCAAGAGAAAATGATTTTTCCGTTCGTCATGGCATCAGGATTTATCGCAGATACGGCTTCACTTCCGCTTATCGTAAGTAACTTAGTGAATATTGTTTCAGCCGATTATTTTCAGATCGGTTTTATTGAATATGTGACACGTATGTTCGTTCCTAACTTATTTAGCGTGTCAGCGAGTTTACTCGTTCTATACTTATTTTTTCGAAAGCAAATTCCAAAACACTTTGATGCAGTACAATTGAAAGCTCCTAGCGAAGCGATCAAGGATCATACAATGTTTCGTTTATCATGGGGTATACTTTCGATATTGTTAATCGGCTATTTTGTTAGTGAGTTTTTCTCACTCCCGGTTTCATTTATAGCTGGAGCCATTGCTATCGTCTTCATGTTTTTTGCAAACCGAAGCACTGCTGTACATATCCCATCAGTAATTAATGGTGCTCCGTGGGCAATTGTGTTCTTCTCAATCGGGATGTACGTCGTCGTATACGGACTAAGAAACGTTGGCTTAACTGGACTTTTAACTGATTTAATCCAAGTAATGGCTGATAAAAGTATGTTTTTAGCAACGATTGGAATGGGGTTTGTCGCCGCAGTTCTATCCTCAATCATGAACAATATGCCAACCGTTATGATTGACGCGCTTGCAATTGCTGATACGAATACAACAGGAACATTGCGAGAAACTCTCATTTATGCGAACGTCATCGGCTCAGATTTAGGACCAAAGATTACACCAATCGGCTCGCTTGCAACGTTACTTTGGCTACATGTCCTAAAAGAAAAAGATGTTCATATTACGTGGGGATACTATTTTAAAATTGGAATCATCCTTACGATTCCAACACTTTTCATCACACTAGTCGGACTTTATCTTTGGCTATTAATTATTGGATCGTAATGGAGAGAAACGAAATGGAGAAGAAAATCATTTACTTTCTATGTACAGGAAATTCGTGCCGAAGCCAAATGGCGGAAGGCTTCGGAAAAAAATATTTAAATGACGTATTTGACGTCTATTCAGCTGGAATTGAAGCTCATGGATTAAACCCGCTAGCTGTCAAGGCTATGAATGAAGTCGGCGTAGATATCTCAAAGCAAACGTCTGACATTATCGATGAAAAACTACTAAATAAAGCAGACTACGTCATTACGTTATGTGGCGACGCAAACGACAATTGTCCGGTTACGCCTCCGCATGTAATGAAATGGCACTGGGACTTTGATGATCCCGCGAAAGCCAAAGGAACAGCAGGAGAAAAATGGGCAGTTTTCCAACGTGTGCGTGATGAAATTAAGCAAAAAATAAAGGAGTTTGAGCGCAATTGGAGAATGGCAAATCTAGGAAGTGAATAAAATAGTTTAGGGGCAAATTTAATGACGTTCCCCTTTCTTCCGATGCTATCATATCTTTATCGTTCATGTATAAAAATCAAGCTAAGAGAGTCTTATCGGAGAAAAATGATCCGAGCATTGACTTTTTTTACCGATCACACCGCTGCAGTCATCATAATTTGGCTTCATTCCGGCTAGAGTAAACTGGAAATCTTTTATTTCTATAACTAGACATTGGAGAAAAAGGCTCTTTAAGATTTACAATAAAACATCTATTAAATAAACAATGTACCGAGAACAACTCCACTTAATACAACAGACCATGGTGGCAACTTCCAAAAAACAAGCATACTGAATAAAATAGCAGCAATCACGAAGTCAATCGGACCAAAGATTGCGCTTGTCCAAATCGGCTGGTAAAATGCAGCGATTAAAATCCCAACGACGGAAGCATTAATTCCTATGAGCGCCCCTTTAATCTTCGGATTGTTTCGTAATGCATTCCAAAATGGCAGTGTACCGAAAATGAGAAGCATCGCCGGTAAGAATATCGCTATTGTTGCAAGTAACCCACCTTTCCAGCCCGAAATAACTACACCGATGTACGCTGCAAATGTAAATAATGGACCAGGTACAGCCTGAGCGGCACCGTAACCTGCGAGAAACTCTTCTTCAGTAAGCCAGCCGAGCGGAACAAATTCACGCTCCAGCAGAGGAAGAACGACATGACCTCCTCCAAAAACGAGTGAACCGGAACGGTAAAAGCTGTCAAACATCGCAATCCATTGAATCGAAGTGACTTCTCTCACGAACGGTAGAAAAATAAGTAAGCCAAAAAACAGTGTTAAGCAGAATGCAGCAAATTTCCGGGATATCGGAAAGTCCATCGTATCACTGACCGAATCAGATTTTTCTTTGTAAAGGAAATAGCCGATGACTCCAGCTAGTAAGATCACACCGACTTGTGTAAAGGTTGTCTGCCAAATGAGTACGAGAACCAAGGCTACTA
This sequence comes from Pueribacillus sp. YX66, assembly GCF_041725775.1. Lineage (NCBI taxonomy): Bacteria > Bacillati > Bacillota > Bacilli > Caryophanales > Bacillaceae > Pueribacillus > Pueribacillus sp. YX66. The sequence continues at coordinate 82,020 of NZ_JBEUEL010000006.1, forward strand.
ACGCAATAAGTTTCCGCCCACGATCCGGTGTTAATTTTTCTGCCATGCCAAGAATGGCATGAGCAACAACGACAACAGCAACGATTTTCAAACCGTGAATCCATCCCATTTCTCCAATGCCGAATCCTTCAAGAATCGAAGCAAACAAAATGAGTGCAACGACTGATGGAAACGTAAACCCAATAAATGCAAGAATCCCTCCAAGTACACCGCCCCTTAATACACCTACACCAATGCCGACCTGACTACTCGCCGGTCCGGGCAAAAATTGACATAAGACAACAAGGTCAGCATAGCTTTTTTCATTAAGCCATTTCTTTCTGCGGACATATTCTTCATGAAAGTAACCTAAATGTGCAACTGGACCTCCAAAGGAAGTCAATCCGAGACGTGTTGCAATCCAAAAAATCTCAACATATGTACGAATTCCTCTCTCCACTCATCATCTCCACCGTTCTCTAGTTTTTAATTTCTTTAAAGAGTTCATATGCTTTATTCCTAGCTTCGGTAAGGACTCTATCGCCTTTATCTGTAATCGTATAATACTTTCTAATTTTCCCATCGACATTCCGAGCCTCTTTTTCAAGCAAACCCTCTTCTTCCATCGAATGAAGAATCGGATATAAAGTTCCTGGACTAATGCTATAACCATGACTCCTTAACTCTTCTAACATCCATGCACCAAAAACTGGCGTTTCTTTCGCATGATGCAAAATATGAATATGAATAAAACCTAGAAATAACTTGCGCAACAATTTGTCTTCCATTTATAAAATCACCTTATTTCCATAAATATCGTTATTCGATATCGATAATCGTAATCAATGTTAACAATTCCAATAAGAAAAAGCCAGCTCTCAATTTGAAAGCTGACTTGTCATATTATAACTGTATTTTTTCTTCTAAAAAACGACGTAGTTCTGCGATCGGCATACGTGTTTGTTCCATCGTATCACGGTCGCGTACAGTGACTTGCTTATCTTCCTCAGAATCAAAATCGTACGTAATACAATATGGCGTTCCAATTTCATCGTGGCGGCGATACCGTTTTCCGATTGAACCGCTTTCGTCATAGTCAACTAAGAAATACTTAGAAAGTTCCGCGAACACTTTTTTTGCACCGTCAGATATTTTTTTCGATAATGGAAAAATTGCAGCTTTATACGGTGCGATTGCTGGATGAAAATGCATGACGGTTCTTGACGTTCCATCTTCGAGCTTTTCTTCATTGTATGCATCTGTTAAAAATGCAAGGACAACACGGTCGGCACCAAGCGATGGTTCAATACAGTACGGAATGTAGCGTTCATTCGTTTCTTGGTCAATATAATGAAAATCTTCACCAGAAAACTCCATATGTTGCTTCAAGTCATAATCCGTACGTGAAGCGACTCCCCATAATTCACCCCACCCGAACGGAAACTCATATTCAAAATCAGTCGTTTCATCACTATAGTGAGAAAGCTCATCCTCCGTATGGTCGCGCATCCGAATTTTTTCTTTCGTTAAGCCAAGATCTAGCAACCATTTGTGGCAAAACTCTTTCCAATATTTGAACCACTCTTTCTCTTCTCCTGGCTTACAGAAAAACTCAAGTTCCATCTGTTCAAATTCACGCGTTCTAAAAGTGAAGTTACCTGGTGTAATTTCGTTACGGAAGCTTTTACCGATTTGAGCAATTCCAAACGGAAGTTTTTTGCGCATGGAACGTTGTACGTTTTTAAAGTTAACGAAAATACCTTGTGCTGTCTCTGGACGCATATAAATTTCATTCGAACTTGACTCCGTTACTCCTTGGTGCGTTTTAAACATTAAGTTAAATTGACGAATGTCAGTGAAATCTTTAGCTCCACATGTTGGACAAGCAATTTGATGTTCAGCAATAAGTGCTTTCATTTTTTCAAAAGGGAGTCCATCAACGACGATTTCCATCCCTTTTTCTTCTAGTGTTTCTTCAATTAATTTGTCAGCACGATGACGAGCTTTACATTCTCTACAGTCGATCATCGGATCGTTAAAATTACTCAGATGACCTGATGCTTCCCATGTTTTCGGATTCATTAAAATTGCGGCATCTAACCCGACATTATACGGAGACTCTTGAACAAACTTTTGCCACCATACTTTTTTCACGTTGTTTTTCAATTCAACACCAAGTGGACCGTAATCCCACGTATTCGCTAACCCACCATAAATTTCTGAGCCTGGAAAAATAAAACCTCTATGCTTCGCATGTGCTACAATTTGATCCATTGATTTTGCCATGTCTGTAAAAAACCTCCTCATGATTTTCTTTTAAATCGGTATGGTTTCGTAACGAAACCTTCAATAATGTATCCACAATCAGTGCGGATAGTATATTCGATATCTGATCAACAAACGTCCAACTGGCTGCACTATACCCTGTATGTTTTCATTCACCTACTTCGTAACTACCACACTTCGGACATTCCGTTGCTCTATTATGATGGTTCATCAGATCTTGCCCTACAGACGATAAAAGTAAACGTACAGAAAATAAATAAAACCTCCCGCCACTAGGCCCGCTGCCTAGGGACGAGAGGTTAACCCGCGGTTCCACCCTAATTGATGCATGAGTACCATACGCATCCACTTTGTTACAAATAGACACTCGGGATTGCCGTTTCTTTGTTCCTTTCTTTGGGCTCCCACTATCCCCAAATCGCTATGCTGGAAAACATGAACATCATGTTTTGTCTTCCTAAGAGATGAAGAGGGAACAAATACTATGATCCGTCATCGTTTTCATTCACTTTTAAAACTTAAGTTTTATATTAACAAATATTTCACAATAAAAACAAGTCATTTGTGACTAATTTGTGAAAATAGGCTTATTACTAGCATTTCAACGATGATTAATAATAATGCGAAACCGGCTATTTTCACCATCATTTTAAGTAAACTTATTTCTTCGTGGCGAATATTACTCACTTGAGCAGCAAGAAGTACTCTTGACGGAGATGCCATCGTCACATGACCCGCACTCGCATTTTGACTGTATGCAACAAGCTCCGGTGACAGATTCAACAAATTGGCTGTTTGTACTTGAAGTTTAATAAACATCGCATTTGAACCGGTGTTACTACCGGTTAAAAATCCCCCAACGGCTCCGATCATTGGGGACAAAATAACGAAAGCACTCCCGAACTTGTTAGCACCCGTTTCAGCAAGCAAATTTGTCATTCCCGAATAAGCCATCACTTGCGCCATCGCAACAAACCCGAACATCGACACGTTAACAGGTACCCACTGTTTAATCGTTGCTATAAATGATTTTCGGATTAAAGATACATTAAGTTTAAACAATACAATGGCAAACAAACATGTTAACAATAAGAAAAATCCTGGTGAATATAAGATTGGAAGTTCAAACGCATACTTTTTTAGTTCAATGATCCCGTGCGTATTCAACCATTCTCTCACCATCGGAATTAATCGAGACAAAAACAGCATCGTTGTTAAAAGCAAATAAGGACTTAATGCTTTGAATAAACTGTCTTTTACATTCGTCTCTGATACAGCTACAACATCGTTTTTTTTCTGTTTTTTTTCAGCGAAGCGAACGAAAAGCATTTCAACTGAAAGTGCCGCGAGTGACGCAAACACACCGGCTAATTCAACACTAACAAATTGACTAAAAAACCAAATCGCACCTATAAGAGCAACAGAAACTGCTATGATTTCAAACCATTTTTTACGCAGTTCTTTCCAGCCGCCAACGATAAAAACGGTAATCATAGTAAAATAAAAAAAGACTGGAATACTCATAAGAGCCGTTCCTGCACCAAGAGAATGGATAGAGATTCCCGTTAGATTTGCTCCAATGACACTTCCCGTTGAAAGCGCACCCCACGGCACAGCAGTTAAACTAACGAGTGACAACACTGCTGCTTTGAAAAGTGGGAATCCAAGCGCAATTAAAATCGGGGCAATCACAATGACGGCAATTCCAAAACCAGTAACTGATTCAACGAGCGGTGAAAACGCGATGACGAGAATAAGGGCTTGTCTTGCTGGATCACTCGTTGATTCCGAAATATGCACCGCAATGGTTTGAATAAGACCAGCTTCATTCATTAAGTGGAATAACCAAATTCCGAATAAAAGAACGTATGCAACGATAACGGTAAGTAAAAATCCTTCTGCTGTTGCATCGAATAGTGACGTTAAATTTAACGAAAAGTAAGGTGTAAACATGGCAATAACTGCTGCAACGAAGAAAGAAATGATTCCTGCTGTAACGGATGATTGTTTGAGTACAAAGAGTAATAGAAAAATAACGACAATTGGCAAAAGCGCCAAGCTGATCTCCACATGAAGCACCTTCTTTGTCTATGTCTAAAGCTCGGAATCTTACATTCATTGTATAATGAGTTGTTTCTTAAGAAAAGTAAAACTTTCTTTGAAAATCAAGTCTTTATCATTGTCAAGTGTTGCTACGTGATAACTATTTTCTAATACAAGTTTTTTCTTTTCATTTGATGAAAGATGCTGGAATATGTAATCAGAATCTTTCGGGGGAACGACATGATCAACACGTGAAACACATATTAAAGCGGGGCAATGAATTTGCTCCAACTTGTTCATCGTTACTTTTTTTAATTTAAACAATTCATGCAATGATCGAACGGGTGTTTTTTCATACGCCAGCTCTTTTACGTTGTCTGCTTTAATATCAGAACCAATCCCGTCGATAAATCGCGGCTCTGTTAAACTCAAGATTTGCTCATACTGATCGATATTGATTGTTGCGTTTATCGGGATGATCGCTTTAATCTCAGGATATTTCTGAGCCATATATAGCGTCAATGTACCGCCCATAGACAAACCAGTCACAACGATCTGGTCGCAACGTTCCTTAAGCCAGTTGAAACCTTCCTCAACAGAAGCAACCCAATCTTCATACGTAGTCTGTTCCATCTCTTCATAATGGGTGCCATGTCCTTTCAATCTCGGACCACAAACCGTAAAGCCCGCTTTTGCATATTGATCGCCTAGATAACGCATACTTTGCGTTGTCCCGGTAAATCCATGTATGACGAGAACGCCAATTTGATTGCCTTCAAAATAAAAAGGTTCCGCTCCTTCTAAAACAGTATATTGTTTACTCATTTTCCTCCACCTTTCACTTTTGTCAAAATTATACCACAATTCCGGTAATCATTGTTATAATTTGTAAATATAAAAATCAACCAATGAATATGTTAAACTAGTAAAAATTGCTAAGAAGGGGATCCGATTAGGCTCTATCTTCCTTGCAACGGATCGCCTTCATGTTAATCGGTCAATTGTCGCACCCATTGGTATCGGCGATGCATTTGGTATGTCACCTACTAACATCGCGACATTTTTATTATGAGCTGTGCCGCTTTAGTACAAGTGATCTTCAGACACCGCTTATCGATTGTAGAAGGTCCTGCTAGTTTATGGTGGGGGACGTTCGTTGTCTACGCCTAGAAATAGTCACTTCTAGTGCGTTAACAGCTGAAAACGCACTTCGTTAGCTTGAGGCAACAATGTTATTGTGTGGGTTATTCTTTCTCGTGATCGGATTATTTCGGCTCGTTCAATCGGTTAAAAATTTTTCACACCACTCGTCACAGGAACAATTCTTATTTTACTCGTCGCCCAGTTAGGCAGCTCTTTTGTGGAAGGCATGCTTGGAGTTCGATACTTGTCGAATAAAGTGGAACTAACAATCTTAATTCTTTTCACGTGCACACAATACCTTTAATCGCAGTTATTTGATTTTGTTAAGCTTACTTATCGACTGGCTAATCTTTTCTGGCTTAGGATTAACGAAACCTTTTAAAAAACAAGAGAACAGTATTTCATTCCTTGAACCATTTGCTTTTGGTATGCCTGAATTTACATCTGGGGCTGTTGTTACCGCAGTTATATTAACACTGCTTCTCATAACGAATAGATCGCAAGCGTAAATGTCGTTGAACGAGTTATAAAAATGAAAAAATAAATGATAATCGCCCGAGTATCATTGCCGGTGTAAACCAAAGTATTAGTGGTATTTTTGCAGGTGTTGCGCCAGTTCCTTTATTAGCAACTGCTGGATTCTTACTAACAACGAAAACGAACGAAAAACTTCCGTTTATCATTACAAATGTCACCATTGTTGTAATTAGTTTTTTTCCTGCGGTCACATCCATTTTTGCTAACATCCCTTCACCTGTTGGCTATGCAGTCATGTTTATTACGATCGCTAGTCTTGCATCACTCGGCATCAAAGAATATGCTTCACTTCAATTAACAGAGCTACAGCTGTTTACTATTTCGCTTTCACTTATGATTGGAATTAGCAGTTTGTTCGTACCGTCTGAAGCAATGATTCATTTACCAAGTTCCATCATGCTACTTGCGAACAACGGTCTCATTCTCGGGGAACACTCGTCTGCATTTGTATCGAGCAAATGATTCAATTCGTTAACCGTAAAAGCAATCCGCTTTCAAAAAAAAAATAAAAAAAGTATAGTATGGTTAGAGTGAAAATAGAAACACCTCTACACGCTAGGAGGAAATTAGTATGATTAAGCTAAGCATCCTTGATCAATCACCTGTTCCAACGGGGTCAAATTCTAGAGAAGCAATCGAGTTTACAGTTAAACTAGCCCAAGAAGCTGAGAAATTAGGCTATACGAGATTTTGGGTTTCAGAACATCATGATACTCGTGCGTTAGCAGGGTCAACACCTGAAGTGCTAATCACTCATTTGGCAGCGAAAACGAAAACGATTCGCATTGGTTCTGGTGGCGTAATGCTTCCTCATTACAGTGCATACAAAGTTGCTGAAAACTTCCGTATGCTAGAAGCACTCTATCCGAATCGAATCGACCTTGGAATCGGTCGTGCCCCTGGCGGAATGCCGCGAGCAACGATGGCTCTTCAAGAAGGAAAATTACAACGTGCAGATTATGAACAACAAATTGATGACTTAACTGCATATCTTACAGACACCGTTCCGAAAGATCATCGTTTTCCGGGCTTAAAAGCAACACCACTTATCGACACAGTTCCAAACATATGGCTACTCGGTTCGACGAATGGAAGTGCGTCAATAGCAGCAAAAAAAGGAACTCCTTTTTCATTTGCCCATTTTATTAATGGGGACGGCGGTGAACAGAGTGTGCAACTGTACAAAAAGCATTTTCAACCGTCAATCTTATATGACGAGCCGAAAACAAGTGTCGCCATTTTTGTATTTTGTGCCGATACCGACGAAGAAGCTGATTTAATCGCATCAAGCTTAGACCTTTCATTGCTTTTTGCTGTGACAGGCCAACGTTCGCCCGGATTACCGACAATTGAAATGGCACAATCATACAACTATACACGATATGAGCGTAAATTTATTGAAGAAAACCGCAAACGAATGATCGTTGGCAGTCCAAAGACAGTGAAAGCTAGAATTGAACAACTCGCTAAAGCGTATGATACAGATGAAGTCATAGTCGTTACGAATGCCCATCAATATGAACATCGCATTCGCTCATTCGAACTGCTTGCACAAGCTTTTGAATTAGAAGAACGCTGAACGCTGACTAAGAGCGCCACATCGTGTGGCAACGTCTGCATGACCTACATCCTGTGGACCTAAAATAATAAAGGGAGTGAACAAAATGAACAAAAAATTTAATAAAGAAGAATTAAAAAAACGTCTTACACCGCTGCAATATGAGGTGACACAAAATGACGCAACGGAACCCCCATTTCGAAACGAATATTGGGACAATACACGTGAAGGAATTTACGTTGACATCGTATCGGGTGAACCACTTTTCTCATCACGAGACCAGTACGATGCTGGTTGTGGCTGGCCAAGCTTTACAAAGCCATTGAAAAAAGAAGAAATTTATGAAAAAGAAGATTTAAGTCATGGCATGCGCCGCATTGAAGTGAGAAGTGAAACCGCGGATTCGCATCTCGGTCACGTCTTTCCAGACGGTCCCCCTGACAAAGGAGGATTACGCTATTGTATCAATTCCGCTGCGTTAAAGTTTATCCCTAAAGAAGATTTAAAAAAAGAAGGATACGGAGAGTATCTAGACTTGTTTAAATAATAGAAAATTGTGTTTAATTTAACGTTCTTATACTTCTTCTACTAAGCACGTGCACATCGTGTAAAACACAAGATGTGTAACTGCCAGCCATTCCTACAGAGCGTTGGACCCTTTTACAGAAGTTAAGACATTTTGACGATTCTGGAACATCAAAACGAGCGTGCATGACAGGGGACTCAGTGCAAAGACAGATAAAGCCGCCAAAGCCTACTTGCCACAAGGGCGGCTTTTTAGACAGAAGTGTTACCCCTTAACAAACAAACAACGCGATCATGACGGTCAGTGATTCAAACACTGTCAACGACATGATTTCCCCCCCTCAAAAAAGTGGAAGTGTGTGCCACCCCCTTTTGAAACCTTAAAAAAGTTAGAACTGCTTCAACGCTACTTTAATCTCGTCTTCTCCTTGAATTAAATCAAACGAGCGGTTGAATGTATTTTTCAAATCTAAGCTTGCAAACACTGTTTTAGCGACATCTTCTCTTGTAACGGTTGCTCTCGGTAAGTTTTCTGCGATTGTTACTTTTTCAGTTCCCTTTTCGTTCGTAAGTCCGCCAGGCCGAATAATTGTATATGTTAAGTTACTATCCATTAAAACCTTGTCAGCATAATGCTTAGCGACGTAATAATGGCGAATTTTCTCATTCCAATTTTCCCGGTTGTGCGCTTGAAGAGCGCTTACCATAACATAACGATTGACGCCTGCTATATCCGCTGCTTCCATTGATTTTACTGCACCATCTAAGTCTACAAGCAATGTTTTATCAGCACCTGTATGTCCTCCAGAACCTGCAGTAAATACGATGGCGTCACAACCGTTTACGGCTTCAGCGATTTCAGCAACTGTACCTTCCAAATTCGCTACGACAGCATCAATCCCATTTTCCCGTAGGGCTTGTGCTTGTTCATCGCTTCGTACCATCGCACGGACGTCATGTTTTTCACTTTCACGTAAAAGCTGTACGAGTTGCTTTCCAATTTGTCCATTCGCTCCGATCACACATACTTTCAACGTTCTAACCTCCCCAAATTACGTTTTCTATCTCTTAGAATACACCAAATCCACTAAAAAGAATAACATCCTGTTCGTTCACTAACCAATAAAGAAGAATTTTTGATTTGAATATCTCAAGGTCATTAGGGATTACTAATTATAAAGTAACAAACGAGGTGTGACAATCATGCATCGAGCGTTTTCAGAAGTTCACCGACGTCCATTTCCACTGCCAATGTTACCATGGGTGATGACACAAGAGTGGAACCATCTATTGATGCTTCATTGGCCTGTTTCTCGCTTATTACTAGAACCATTTGTTCCAAAACCACTTACGGTTGATACGTATGAAAACAATGCTTGGATCAGTTTCATTCTATTTAAAGTGACGAATATGAGATTTCGAGGTTTGCCGAAGATCCCTTATCTCCATACATTTAACGAAATCAACATTCGCACATACGTCACATACAAAGGAAACCGTGGCGTATATTTTTTTAGTCTTAGCGTAAACAAATGGCTGAACGCGCTCGCACCATAGTTATTGCTGTTTCCTTACTACTATAAAAAAATCGCTCTTCAACAAGACGAAGTCTTTCATTTTTCATTAAAAGGTCAAAACGAAAAGTTTGATTGTTCTTATTCTTCAGCGTCAGATTTGTTCATAACTTCTCCCGGCAGTCCCGATTATTGGTTATTAGAGCGTTATTGCTTCTGGACCGTAAAAAGAAAATGGTTGTTTCGAGGCGACATTCATCACGAGCAATGGCGAGTAAACGAAGCAAAAGTATCAATTCGTGACAATTCACTCGCTCGCTTTTTGCCGCGCTCCATTTTTCAAGATAAACCAAGGACTCACTTTACAGAACGTAAACAAGTATTTATATGGCCTATTCAAATAGAACGCTAAAAGTTTTTACAGTCGAGAGAGTATATTTAACAAAACTTGAGCTAGCGCATAGACAAAATAAAATATGCAAAGATTCACATTATCGATGGGGCAAAGACATTTGATAATGAGTATCCAAAGCTTACGTACGATTGAGAATCGCGGTCCAACTTTCCTTAAAAATAATGATTTTATGAAAATACTTCCCATTTCAATCTACGTAATGTTCACGCTCGAGGTACAGATGCGGATGGCTATTTCAAAACATAAGTAAAGTCGGAGATGAGAGCGAAGGTGTTTCAAAGCAGTGATAATTTGCAACGAATAGACGACAAGTCTACTCCTTATAAAGTGAAAGGAGCTGTCCTAAAAGCCCGAAAATCGCCTGAATGGCTCCCTTTCCGCGAGCATTAACTCAGCCTCCGCCGTACAGTAAGTACAAGTGTCGGTGACGTTACAGGACGTAACGGTTGTCACCGACCTCGCTTCTCTGTGGGGGCTTTCGACGTACAGGATGTACTAGCGCAGACGTTGCCACAGAATGTGGCGTAGTTAGTCTGCGTTCCACAAATGCTATTCTCGCTGGAGTGTCGTCTTTTCTGACGATTTTCTAGAATTAAGTGGGGAAAAGTAAGATGTTTCTTTCGGCTTTTCAATTTTAGATACTTATTAGACAACCTCTTTGTCTTTCATTAGCTTGATCGAGATCACCTCATCAAGTTCCAATGAAACAGAAGAAGACCACGTTATGCCTCGTTTTTGTAAAAATTCCTCTGTCTGAGCGGAACATTTCGTAACGAGCGCACCATTTTCTCGTTCAATTTCACCTGGCACGGTTGCTGTTGGTAGATTACCTTCAATCCAATAACGTTTATACTGTTCTATCAATTCATCTTTTTCATATTTCCCTAGACTTTTACCATCATCCATAATGACAATATAGTCGGCAAGCTTACGAATATCTTCGACTTGGTGTGTAGCAAGTAAAATCGTTCGAGAATCCTCTTGTTCCAGCCAGTCAATGAGCAGGTCAATCATTAGCTTTTTAGCTGGAATATCAACGTGTGACGTCGGCTCATCAAGTATCAGTAACTGCGGATTTCTTGCGAGTGTGAGCGCAAATTTTAACTTTTGTTGGACACCTTGCGATAATTTTTCAAATTTCTTTTCAAACGGAATTTGAAATTGTTCTAACATGTACTGAAACCATCGTTCATCCCAGTTTGGATACCATCGTGCAATTAAATTTTTTAACTCTTTTCCTGTAAATGGCAATGACCCTGGATACGTTTGTGGCATATAAGCAACGTTTGTTTTCCAATCTTCTGTATCGTCAACTCGCTGCCCCAATAATGTCACTGTACCTTTGTCTTGCTTCACTAAATTCATTAATATTTTAAGCAACGTGCTTTTCCCTGCTCCATTGCTTCCAACTAAAGCTGTTACGAATCCACGTTTAAATTTTTACTTCTTGAGCCATTAAATATAATGGTGGTGCAGACACTAAAATAAGCAATAAACTAATGCTCAATGCTATTATTCCTTTTCTCAATTTAAGACACCTCATTTTATACGCAAAGGGACATCATCCTGTAGATATGACCACAGAGCCTTTTAATCAACTTCAATATCTTCAAAGCGGTACGATGAAACCGAAATCTATGTGAACGGAAATTTCAGAGTATAGTGAGTTTATGAATGAGGTCAAACCTTCAGCTGAAAACCAACTTTCTTGTATTATTTCATTTTACGATACAGATATACATTCACACTCACAGGAACCGAAAAGCATGATTTTAGAGAAAAAGCTCAAGTTCATATAATAATTCAAGGGGTTAATTATGCAGAACCAATTCATTTAGAGATAAGACCGAATTATTTAGATAACAAAGATTTTAAATGGAAGGTAATTTCTATAAATAAAGAGGGTTTGGTGAAAACTGACATATTCACAAGAGATACTCTTCATAGCCCTGCTTATCGAAAAGATTTAGTAACGAAGGAAACTGTTTCACCGTATACTTTAGGTTATAAATCAAACTCACTATCTTTCTATCCTTCTCTTTTTTATCCCATACTCTATCCTTTTGGTACGATGGGAATCGGAATGATATCTTTAATGATAGGAATTAAGATAAGAAAAAGAACTAGAAAATCCTTATAAAGATTTCTATGTGATTAAAATGAAATCGTATGAAAAGAACTTGATGAGTGCGTTCTAACGAACGCACCCGTAATTCTAATAATTTATTCGCCTATTTTACTAAACAAAAAGGAAAATAACAGTCCAATAATAAACATTGCTACACTAATAACAATGTTATTACCTCCAGGCATTCCTGGAAAAACAACAAAAATCGAGCCTAAAATTAACCCAATAATCATCGCATAGGTCATCGCAGGATAACGATCAAGGATGTAGCGAATCCCTTTGCTGCTTACAATAAAGCCAACAACGACACCAGATCCAATGACTGCGATAATAGGTAGATTAAGCGTTGATAACGCGTTAATTGCCGTCGTATGCACACCGAGAATTAACAAAATAAATGAGCCGCTTATCCCAGGCAACAACATCGCCATACTTGCCGCCCACCCAGAAAAAAAGAGACCCATCACCGTCGGTAAACTTAACATTGTAATCGGTACACTAGCAGTGTCAGGTTTAACAAAATCGAGAGATGCCAGTAAGACAGCAAAAATAAGCATCGTTATAAAATGGTTTAACCGGAAATTTCTCTTTATATCTGCTTGCTTCATAATAAATGGAATGACTCCGATAATTAATCCCATGAAAAAGAATTGCGTCGGTTCAAAATGGTTATCTAGCAAATAATCAATTAAAGAACTAAACAATAACAGTGCCGCCCCAATTCCGATCACGAGCGGAAACAAAAACCCGATATGTTTCTTCCAGTTTCGGCTAAAAAAGCCGCTAATCGCATGTAACAATCGATCGTAAATGCCGAGTAAAAATGCTACCGTTCCACCGCTGACACCGGGAATTAAATCGGTTATCCCCATTAATAATCCTCGATATAAATTTCTCCACTCCATGTCTACATTCCCCTTAACAACTATATGCCAAAATTATCATTTTATTATATCATGTTTGTCCATTGAATATGCCAAAAAATAAGTGCTAATCTGTTTTTATCATAACTAAATTCTAAAAACCTATACAGCATAACAACTTGTGGAAGCAACATGGAAAGAAGTAAATCGAATCCGTCAAGGTTTAAGAAGAACAACAAAAAGTGATCGAAGTCCTATCCGTCACAACAACAGAACAGGTAGCAAAATTTTATAGCATAAAACTAGATAGAGTTAATAAATAAAAAGCTTATCCAACATCATGTTACTCCTCTCCAACATAGTTTATATAAATCTCGTGACCTTCCACAATTTCTAAATCTTTAGGGACGCGTAAATAGAGTACTTCATTGCTCATCATATATGTCGGTTCAACATGAAATTGATCCACATTTCTATTAAACTGAGAAATAGGGAATTCCTTTTTAAATAATGCGAAGTTAAACTCCATGCTCTTCGGAGGAGTCAAAATGAGTGTCTCATTCGTCCACTTCAAATCGATTGGTTTCATATCTTTCATAATATCAATCCCTTGAACATTCGGTTTTGTCCGAAAATAAATCATTTCAATTTTATGATCGTTATCGATTTTTCTTTCAACAACGATTGAAACTCCATCGTCAACTTGACGGGCCATCTCAATCATTAACTGATCGAAAGAATAGTTTACTTCAATTTCTTCAAAAATATGAATCGGATCAATTTCTTCTAATCTTCCTTCATTAAGGGCTAGAAAGAACAGTTCCATTTCTTTTTCAGCATTTGCGATACTACTCTGTTCAATCAATGTCAGCTTTTTGCTTAAGCTAAGCTCATAAATGCTAAATGAAAAGAAAAGAATCAAGACGTATCCAATAATAATAAATTTCGTAAGTTTTTTGTTCATCCATTTTTTCGATACGTAATGCGCTCCTAGCCCAACCAAAATGATGAGAACTATTATGCCCATCACTATTTCACCTCCAATCGATTAGACAACACTATCGCACTTCCGAAGAAGAGTATTGTCGTTATAAGGATTTTAACTGTAAAAAGTGCAAGTGATGATTCTTCACCAAAAAACTCAATAACTTCGTTTCCGACATCATTCCGCATTTTTGCCCCTAAAATAAGCAAACCAACATATCCCGCCGGTAACAAAGCGATAAACATTTTGTTCACTTGGACGAGCGTACCGGTAACATAACCGAGTGCGATAAAAAGCAACACATACAGTGTCGTCGCTAGCCCTCCGGCTAATAGTTCTGACGTTGTTTCAATAAAATACTCTGTTTTGAACGGTGTAATTTCAACTTGGTAAAACATAATAACTCGCAAAACGTATCGAGACAGTAATGCAGTAATCCCCCCAAAAACACTCGCAACGAAAAGGAAAACTATATTAGAAAGGTTGCTACTCAATCGATTCGTTACAAATGTAAAATCATCTTTTCGATAAGCTTTTGTCGTAATGAGAATCGCTGTAATAAATGCCCATAACATCGTAAAGATAATGACAACATTCGCTGAATAGTAACTAATATATAGAAAAATATTATTTGTTCCACTTCCGTGCATTTCAAACCCATTAAATGAAAAAAGAATTGCAATAATTTGCAGTAGAATCAACGTCGTAAACACGCTAGAAAAAGCTTTAAGTTTAAATACTGTTTGCTGTTTAACAAGTTTAGTTAAATTCGTCGTTGCGAAAGACATCATCAATCCCTCCTTGATGTTTGTTTGTTAAATATATACATAGATCGCTAGGCGACACTTTAAACACCTTAAGCCCTTCAAGTCTTGCACAATACGCATCTGAATCAGTAACTTCTTGATTTTTCACAACTGCATACAATCGACCTGTTCCGAGCTGTTCTGTATGAATCAATTCTCGAGTTTTTATCCACTCTTTCACAAGTGACGTCTCTCCTTGGACCCCGATTGCCCATTCTTTCAACTCAGACATAGGCAGATGCAGTAATGCCTCTCCATCTTTTAACACCAAAACATCTTCAAGTAAATGTTCGATTTCATTTAAATAATGGCTCGAAATAATGATGCTACGTGGATGCACAAGGTAATCTTTTAGAAGAGCTCTGTAAACAGCAGCGCGTACCGCTGCATCCATACCTAACGTCGGCTCGTCAAAAATGGTTAATTCACATCGTGACGTCAATCCTACAATCATATTAAATGTACTTTTCATTCCTTTTGATAGGTTGTAATAATGATTTTTTGGATTTAAAGAAAAATAATCTAACAGTTTCTTAGCTAAGGAACCATCCCAATTTGCATAAAATTGACCCGCTTCCTCAAGGATTTCTTGTAAAGTTAACGAGATTGGAAAACTCATTTCATCACTAACGAATATGCTGTTTGCTGAAACAAATAAACTATTAAATGGTTCTTTTCCAAAAACTGTTATCTCGCCTGATGTTTTTCGATAAAAGCCAGCGATAATTTTCTGCAATGTTGTCTTTCCAGCACCATTTCGTCCGATAAGTCCTGTTATTTTTTTGTCTTCAATCGTAAATGATAAGTTGCGTAACGCCTGCATTTTTCCATATGATTTTGATAATCTATGACACTGAATGACAACCGTCATTTCACTTCCCCCTTTTTGCCATACCTCGCTTCGTGTATCATTCGTAGCAATTCTTCTTCGTCTACATTAAGCCGTTCGGCTTCAAGCACAAGCTCAAGCACCATATTTTTCAGCGTTTCATTTTTCCGTTTTTTCAAGATCATTTTTTTAGCTCCGTCTGCAACAAACATTCCAAGCCCTCGTTTTTTATATAAAACTTGTTCGTTAGCAAGCAGATTTAAACCCTTCGCAGCAGTAGCTGGATTAATATTAAACATTTCTGCAAGTTGGTATTGTGAGCACACTTTTTGATTCGCAGCAAACTTTCCGCTTAAAATCTCGTTTTCGATCCAATCTGCGATCTGTACATAAATCGGTTTCGTTCCATCTGTATGTATGATCAAAAATACCTCCCTCTAGTACATCACTGTTGTAATGTACTATACACCATTTGAAACAGCATTACAACTAAAAAATGAATGTCTTGGAAAAGAACTAAGTCTGTACCCGTACAATTGCTGTTTTCAATATCATTTTCTCTACAATAAACATGAGCATAATAGTTCGAAATAGAAAGCAGAGATTAATATTTCATGAGTCAAGTTTTTTATTAGAAACAGAATTTAAACATGAGTGGCTTGATTATAATGGTCGTATGAATGAGCGGAATATCCCCTTGTCTTTAGCGTCAGTATCGATTGTGAAATACGACTTATCGGAATTGATGAAGTGTGTCGGGAAAAGGAGCACTATACGATATATACGTTCAAAACACATCTCTGTTATTTGTTCGAAGCAATGGAAGGCACCGCATTACCGCATTGCGCCTCACATTTCAATTACTCGACTTTGAAAAAACGTTTGCACATATTTGACGTTATGGAAGCATTGCAACGAATGAGCAAATGCATTGAACAAAGTGTTCAGCGCCATTATTTCCTCCTATCATGTATCGTAAGGTCAAGTATGATTGCATTGCAGAAGAAGATAGAAATGCCCTAATGAAGCAGGGCGCTTCATTGTAAACAAAAAAAGCTTATTCCCGCGATATGTACTTGCAGGAATAAGCTTTTTTTTGGCCAAGTTATTTTAAATCGATCATTACTTCGTGATCTTCCGTGAAATCCATGTCATCCCATGAAAAAATGTGAAGAAGCATTTCAATATTTTCTTCCATCGGTGGAAGTTCTCCATCTTCTTCATAGTTTTGAACGGTCAATGTAGCGACGGCTTTTTTTCCAGAAGCCACTTCCTGGCTCATTGTAATCATTCCTTCATCGATCATTTTGCCATCTGCTAATACTTCTCTAGCTTGGACTTCAATTGTATCTTCACGTTTGTTTTCCACTTCAAACGTTATTTCTACAGAGTCACCGAAAATGTCATCTGTTTTTCTTTCGACATGAATCAGTGTTGTTTCACATTGTCATTATCAACAATTTTTTGATTAAATTCTTGTTTGTTTTTAGCCGCTTGTTCGTTTTCTTTCCCTGCGTTGTCCCCACCTTGAGTATCTGTATCGCCACCACATGCAGCTAACGCTCCGATTAAAAACATAAACATGAATGGTGTCATTATTTTTTTCACGTTAATTCCTTCCTAACACTCAAAATATAATCGGATGGTGTTAGACGTTATCTGTCGATTTGCGACATCGTTCGTTAGTGTATGTTTTCGGGTAAAAACGATGCATCTGCTTTTAACTCTCTTAATCATTTGCACGTTCTAGCTCATCAAGGATTGTCTTAAGTCCATTGCTCGGGGCATTTGTCCTCATCGTATCAATGTACTTTTGTTTGTTTCGATTTAGTTCATCAATGCTTTGCAAAAACGATGCATTCGTCAGTTCTTCTTCTTCAAGAACCGTAGCAAACCCTTGCTTTTCAAACGAATTTGCATTTAAAATTTGATCTCCACGACTTGCTGCTTTTGATAACGGGATAAGCAACATCGGCTTTTTTAATTCTAGCCATTCAAAAATCGAATTCGAGCCTGCTCTTGATACAACTAAATCAGTCGCAGCAGCAATATCCGGAAGCTCCCTGCTAATGTATTCAAATTGCTTGTACCCACATTTATTCATCAGTGTTTCGTCAAAGTTTCCTTTACCGCAAAGGTGTACGATTTGATAGTTTTTCAGCAATGTGTCTAAATTTTCACGAATAATCGTATTGAGCTTAACGGAGCCAAGACTACCTCCCATAATCGTAATCACTGGCTTAGTTTCAGTGAAATTAAGATACGTTAAGCCTCGCTTTCGGCTGCCATTTAACAACTCTTCACGAATTGGTGAACCGGTTACCACCACTTTTTCTTTCGGTAAATAAGCTTTCGCTTCTTCAAATGTCACAAACATTTTTGTTGCAAATCTCACTGCAATTTTGTTTGCAAGTCCAGGCGAGTAATCTGATTCATGAATAAACACAGGAATTTTGTTTAACTTCCCCGCAATCACAACAGGAACGGATACGAAACCACCTTTCGAAAAAATAACATCTGGCTTTAATTTTTTTAAAATTAAATAAGCATCCGCGATTCCTTTTAACACTTTAAACGGATCTTGAAAATTTTTTATATCGAAATACCGGCGAAGTTTTCCACTTGAAATTGGGTAATAGGGAATGTTCGCTTCCTCAATTAAAACTTTTTCTATGCCAGCTTTTGAACCGATATAATGGATATCCCAATTCATCTCTTTTAATTTTGGAATGAGCGCCAAGTTCGGCGTGACGTGTCCCGCTGTTCCGCCTCCAGTTAACACGATTTTCTTCATTTTAGATCTCCTTCAAAACACAGTAATAAACATTGCTCAATTTTAACATTTTATCATGTTCACACTCATTCGTCATTCGCAAAAATCGCACAGATTCTGCAAACTTTCATAAATTACGGTAAGAAGGTTTTAGATTGGAGATTATGCAATGGCTTTACAACCAAAATATTTTCGGAAAAACTATTACCGAATTTTAAGTTTTGACGGTGGCGGTGTTCGTGGGGTTTTACCTGCCATTTTGTTGTCACGAATGGCCAAGCAATGTCCAAAAATGATTGAAAACACGAATTTATTTGTCGGTACATCAGTTGGTTCATTTATCGCGCTAGCACTCGCTAGCGGGATGAAAACAGATGAAATCGTTACATTGTTTTCATATGAAAACATTAAAAAAATTTTCTGCAGACCGAGAACAACGTACTTTTTTAGACCTAAATATAACAATTTAAAATTAAAAAAACTTTTATGCGAAACTTTTTCACCGACGCTGCGTTTAAAAGATTTACCTTACCGTGTCGTCATTCCAGCGTTTCGCTTGTACTCAAAAGAAACAAAAATGTGGGAACCTGTCTTTTTCAATAATTTTCCTTCATCTGAAACTGCTGAGAAGCTTGTCGTTGACGTTGCACTTGCAAGTAGTGCTGCTCCGATATATTTTCCTTCACACAAACGATACATTGATGGTGGTGTCGTTGCGAATAATCCAGACATGGTAGCAATTAGTTTTGCTCTTGGCGAACATGCTGCACATGCAAACTTAAACGATGTTGTACACATGTCTTTTGGCACTGGCTGGAATCCGTTAAAAGTGAAACAAAACACGAATAAATGGGGCCTTATGCAATGGATGTACTCTCTTCTCCCTGGACATACGAATCCAAAGTTACCTCTCTTTAGCGTGTTAACAGATGGAGATGTCGCATCCGAAATGTATGTAGCTAGACATTTACTGCATGAACGCTATTTACGTGTCAGTCCTGAGTTAGATGACCGAATCCATTTAGACGATTATACGAAAGTTCCCACATTAATTAAAATCGCTAACGAATTTGATATTTTTCCAGCACTTGCCTTCGCACATTCGTATTGGAACGATGAAAAAATTAACTTCCGAGCGATAAAAGAACGCAAATAAAAAGCTTGTAGAGAATTTCAACTCTACAAGCTAATCCTTAAATATTTTACCCGGATTTAAAATATTCTTCGGATCAAATGTGTTTTTAATTGCTTTCATTATTGGGAGAGCACTTTCATGCTCTTGTTTTAAATATTGTTTTTTTCCAAGTCCAATGCCATGCTCTCCTGTACATGTACCGCCTTTTGAAAGAGCATATTTGATAATTTGTTCATTTACAGCTTCAACACGCATAATATCTTTCGGATCAGATTGATCAACTGGTAAAGCAGCATGATAATTTCCATCTCCAACATGACCAAAGATCGCAGCTTCCATATGATGTTTCTTAATGATGCGCCTCGTTTCTACGAGCGCATCTGTCAAATGTGAAATCGGAACACAGACATCAGCAGACATGAGACCTTTATTTGGATAGCGTGCAATGATCGCAAATGCTGCGTGGTGCCTTGCTTCCCAGAGTTTCGCTTTTTCAACCGAATCCGTCTCAAACTGAAAAGATAGGCACTGTTCACTCGCAATGACATCTTTTGCAATGGCAACTGATTCTTGGACCGCTGCTTTACTACCGCTAAATTCAAGAAACAATGTTGGGGCAACTGGGTAATCCATATTTTTATAATCATTGATTGCTGCGATTGTCTCTTCATCAACAAGCTCAACTTTTCCTAGGGACACTCCAGATTTTAAAAGATCAACTGCTGTTTGACCTGCCGCCTCGATCGAAGTAAAAATCGCTTTCCCAGCGATATTTGTTTCAGGAATACTAGCGAGCTTCACTGTCACTTCCGTAAATACACCTAGTGTTCCTTCCGAACCAACAAACAAACTTGTTAATCCATAACCTGCAGACGACTTTACTACTTTCCCACCTGTATTCATGATATTCCCATTTGCTTGCACGACTTCAAGTCCGAGTACATAATCGCGCATCACACCATACCGAACCGCGTTTGTTCCGCTGGCATTTGTTGCTACCATTCCTCCAATTGTCGCATCAGCCCCTGGATCAACTGGAAAAAACAAGCCGTGTTTTTTCAGTTCATTATTCAGTTGATTCCTCGTTACACCCGGCTCAACTACAGCAAGAAAATTATCAGGTTCAATAGAAATCATTCGATTCATCATTGAAAAGTCTAAACTAATTCCACCATATGTCGGAATAATTTGACCTTCAAGACTACTGCCAACGCCAAACGGAACGACAGAAATTTTACGCTCGTTTGCATACTGCACAATCTTGCAAACTTCTTCTCTCGATACAGGATAAACGACAACATCAGGCATTGATGGTGCATAATAAGATAGGCCCTTACTATGTTGCTCCCGAATCGTCTCATTCATCGTCACTCTATTTTCATCTGTGACGAGCGTTTTCAGTTCATCAAGTAACACCTCGGAGCACTCCTTCTCTTTAATATTGCATGACGTGTTCAATTGCAGCGATCAACCTTGGTGCTGTAGGTAACCAATCGTCTTCAATCATTGGAACTGGATAAGGGGTATCATAACCTGTCACTCGCATAATTGGTGCAGCAAGCGAAAACAAACCATATTCACTAACAAGTGCAGCAATCTCACCACCAACACCAGCACTTTTTACCGCTTCATGAGCGACAATTAAACGGCTTGTTTTCTCAACAGATGCAATAATCGTATCGATATCGATCGGTTGTACCGTACGTAAATCAATCACTTCAACAGATATGCCTTTTTTCTCTGCTTCTTCCGCTACTAGTTTAGCGAGCAGTACCGGAGGGCCCCATGCCACGATCGTGACATCCACTCCTTCTTTCACGACATTTGCTTTTCCAATTGGAACTTCGTATACTTCCTCAGGGACTTCCATTTTAAATGCTCGATATAGTTTCATCGGTTCCAAAAATAAAACAGGGTCTTCTTCACGGATCGCTGATATAAGCAAACCTTTTGCATCGTAAGGATTTGAAGGCATGACGACTTTCAAACCGGGAGTATGCACGAACAGGGCTTCCAAACTATCAGAATGAAGTTCAGGTGTTTTCACACCCCCACCGTACGGGCTTCGTATGACAATCGGGGCTGTAAATCTACCAGCCGAACGAAAACGTAAACGAGCGGCTTGGGCAGCAATCTGATCCATCGTTTCATAAACGAAGCCGAGAAATTGAATTTCTGCAATCGGACGCAAACCATTGACTGCCATTCCAATCGAAGTCCCGATAATTGCCGATTCAGCAAGCGGAGTATCCATCACACGATTCGCCCCAAATTGAGCTTGCAGCCCATCGGTTGCTCGGAACACGCCACCATTTTTTCCAACGTCTTCTCCGAGAACGATAATTCGCTCGTCGTTCTCCATTTCTAATCGCATCGCTTCCGTAATCGCTTCAACCATCGTTAATTGTGCCATATTAATTTCCCCCTTTTGCAGCAAGCATACGCTGAACTTCCTGTTTTTGTTCGATGAGTAGCTTATGGGGCTTATCATAGACATAATCAAACGCTTCGTCAGTCGTTGATGGTTTAAATGCTTCGGCTTCTTCGACAGCTTGTTCAATTTCCTCATTAAAACGTTCTCTTAATTGTTCAAGTTTCACTTCCGTCATTAAACCTTTTTCCTGTAAAAACGTATGAAAGCGTCTAAGTGGATCATTGTTTTCTACCCAATCTTTCACTTCTTTCACATCGCGATATTTTGTCGGGTCGTCTGCTGTTGTATGTGGACCTTGTCGATACGTAACAGCTTCAATTAACATTGGACCTTCTCCATTACGTGCGCGCTTAACGGCTTCTTGCATCACATTGTAGACAGCAAGTATGTCATTTCCATCTACTTGAACACCTTTCATTCCATAAGCGACTGCCTTTTGAGCAATCGTTTGACTTGCCGTTTGCAAATGGAGCGGAACGCTAATCGCCCAATGGTTATTTTGACAGAAAAAAATAACAGGTGCTTTATTCACAGCAGCAATGTTCAACGCTTCATGAAAGTCCCCTTGCGATGTCGCACCATCACCAAAGTAAGAGACCGAAATGTCATCTTCGCCTTTTAGCTTTGCTGCCATGGCACATCCAGCAGCGTGAAGCGTTTGTCCTGCAATAATGATTTGTACTGGAAAAATGTTTAAACCTTCCGGTGTATGCCCTCCTTGTAAATGACCTTTCATATATAAAATCGCTTGCTTCATCGGATAGCCATGCACCATGCAAGCTGCCATCTCTCGATAACTTGGGAAAATCCAATCGTGTTTTCGAAGAGCATAGGCACTTCCGATTTGCGCTGCTTCTTGTCCGCTAAATGGCGCATACGTACCAATACGGCCTTGTCTTTGCATTCGGAGCATTTTTTCATCAAACAAGCGCATTTTTACCATCCATTCATACATATCGACGAGTTGTTCATCTGTTAAGTTTGGGAGTTCGGCAGTTTCTTTTACTGTTCCATCTTCCGTAAGCAATTGAACGAACTCATGTTTTAAATCGTTTTCATCATACATCGTTGAACCCTCCTTTATTTCACATCAAGCATTAGCAATTCTGGATTTTCAAGTACTTTTGCAATCGATTCCATAAAACGACCTGACGGTTCACCATCGATGACACGATGGTCAAACGTAATGGATACACCCATCATGTCACGAATAACAATTTCGTCATCAACAACAACGGGACGTCTTTTTATGGCATGAACACCGAAGATGGCGACTTCTGGATAATTAATAATCGGCGTCGCAAACCAGCCGCCTCTCATCCCTGTACTCGTTATCGTAAAAGTTCCGTCTTGCATATCGGATAACGTGAGTTTCTGTTCGTGAGCTTTACGAGATAACTCTTCAAGTTCCACTGCAATCTCAACAATGGACTTTTGATCAGCATGTTTAATGACAGGCACGACTAACCCTTGCTTCGTAGCTATCGCAATTCCGATGTTATATCTCTTTTTCAATATAATTTCATTGTTCTCTTCATTAAGTGTTGCGTTAAAATATGGATGTTCTTTTAACGCTTTTGTAACCGCTTTAATTATAAACGGTAAATACGTAAGCTTAATGTTTGAATCTAGCTGTTCAAGCAACTGCTTTCGTAAAAGAACAAGTTTTGTCACATCAAATTCATCAAGTCCTGATACGTGAGGGGCCGTATATTTTGATTGCACCATTTTTTCAGCAATGCGTTTACGCAAACCTTTTAACGGAATTCGTTCATCTTCTTTTGAAGTAAACGCTTCCAAATGACTGCCAATTGAAAGACCTAAGGTTTCTTTTTTATCTTTTTCACGAATAAATTCTTCAAGATCTTCAATCGTGATTCTACCGCCTTTTGCTGAACCTAATATTTTTGTAATGTCGATGCCGAGTTCACGGGCACGTTTACGAACGACAGGTGCTGCGATCACTCGTTTTGGACTTCTTTTTTCATTGTTCAGTTGTGTTTGCTCCGATTTTTTTGTATGTACGTTCTGACTGAAATTTGTTTCTCGTTCAAGCGTAATCAACATCTCACCAACTTTTACGACGTCCCCTTCTTCGCCAGCTAATGCTATAATTTTTCCAGCGACAGGCGTTGTCATTTCAACGACAGCCTTATCGGTTTGAATTTCTGCTATTAACTCATCTTGTTTCACTTTATCGCCTACCGAAACAAACCACTTTATGATTTCTGCTTCGTGTAAACCTTCACCAATGTCTGGTAACTTAAATTCATAAGACATCGTTCCCCCTCCTTTTTCATTTTAATTTTATCATATTTTCAACAACAAAAACGGATGCTTTCAACTTAGTTATTTTCTTTTCAATTTGTTTCGTTTATCGTTAAAAATAGCATGATGAAAGGAGAATGAACAGACAATGAAAGTAATCATTGGTTGTATTATCGTAATTATCGCTAGCTTAATAAGTATTTTCATTTGGACGTCACAAAAACGAGCAATTCCATGTCCTTTCTGGCTTCGGTGGTTCGTCGAAATTGAAAATCCGTTTACAAAAAATAACCGATCGTCGACCATTGTTGAACAACTGAACATTCAAGCAGGCATGACGGTAATGGATATCGGTTGTGGACCAGGCCGAGTAACAATCCCTCTTGCAGAAGCTGTGGGGTCTCATGGAAAAGTGATTGCAGTCGATATCCAAAGCAAGATGTTAGAACGTGCAAAAAAGAAAGCGTCAGCAAAAAACTTGCAAAATATTGAGTTTATCCGAATGAGCATAGATGAAGCAAACTTTAAACCAAATGAAGCAGATCGGATAGCGTTAGTGAACGTCCTCGGCGAAATCCCGAATAAACAATCTGCATTACACGAAATCTATCAAGCTTTGAAACCTGGCGGCATATTATGTGTAACGGAAGTTATTCTCGATCCACAATTTCAGAAGCGAGAAACAGTTTTGAAATTAGCAAGTAAAGCCGGCTTTCGAGAAAAACAATTTTTCGGAAGCAAATTTGCGTTTTCATTATGTTTAGAAAAACCTGTATAAGGAACGATTGCAAATGAGTTGGATGATTCGTGAAATGCTTAAACAAGATTGCAAACAAGTTCAAGCATTGGTGATAAAAAGCTGGCATGCGACATATAAAGGGATAATCCCTATTGCGGTAAAAAATAAGTTTCTAGATCGAGCTTATCATCCTATCATGCTTGAGAAAAGGCGTACTCAATCGTTATTTTTGTCGCCATTAGCAACGTATCGACGATTGTCGGATTTGCAAATTTTTCTCATGTGAAAAAAGATAAAAGTGCTGAATTATATGCGATTATGTTGACGATGCATACCAAGGAAATGGGATAGGCACTGCCCTGTTAAAGGAAGGGTTTACGCGTTAAAAAGGCATACGCGAAATCGTTGTAAACGTTGAGCGAGACAACAAATTGGTCAAAGATTTTATAAAAAAAGGTTTAAAGTGATTAAAGAGTTTGAAGAAAATTTCGAAGGATATCGATTAAAATCAATCCAGATGGCTCTAAAAATAAAATAATAAAAAACGAGTGCTTTCATTATGTTTATAACTATAAAGAGCTCGCCTCAAAAAGACGAGCTCATAACTTACTCAATTTTTAAAGCAATTTTGCCAAATTGATCTGCATCATCAAGACGTTGCAGTGCATCAAGAGCATCCGTAAGAAGAAACACTTTATCAATCACTGGTTTTATTTTATGTTTATTAATAAATTCAAGCATTTCGAGAAATTCTTCACTGCTTCCCATCGTTGATCCTAATAGATTGTATTGCCCGTAAAAAAAGGAGCGAAGATCAAGAGTTATTTCATCGCCAGCAGACGCTCCGAAGACGACGATCGTTCCGCCTAGCTTTACTTGTTTTAATGATTTATGAAAAGTCGCACGACCGACGCTGTCAATAACGATATCTGCTTTTTCCCCATTCATTTGGTCATCCCAGTCGCCATTCGAATCAATCGCAGCATCAGCACCAAGTTTTAATGCCCGCTTACGTTTGGTCTCACTTCGAGACGTCACCGTTACACTTGCACCTGCTGCCTTCGCCATTAGCAAAAGAAATGTAGCTACGCCGCTTCCGATACCTGGCAAAAGCAAATGCTGACCAGCTTCAAGTTTACCTCTCGTAAATAACGCACGATACGCCGTTAATGCCGCTAGTGGCAACACGCCCGCTTCTTCCCATCTAAGTGATTCTGGCTTTTTCACGGCATTTTTGGCAGGAATAACTATCGACTCCGCAAATGTTCCATGATCAGGAAAACCGACGATTTCAAATTCTTTTGGTGGTGCCGGACTATTTTTTTCCCAACCTAAACTTGGAATAATGATGACTTCATCACCAACTTGTACATTCGTTACACCTTCCCCGATCTGCTCGACGACACCTGCGCCATCTGACCCGAGAATGACGGGTGGATCATGTTCGCCATGTCGAAATGGAATAAATAAGTCACGATGGTTCAATCCGGCGACTTTCAAACGAACCTTCACTTCAAATACTGACGGTGTTGATTCTTCGAAATCAGCAACTTGGACACCAGCAAGACCTTTCATTCCTTTATGTATGACCGCTTTCATATGTACTCCTCCAATCCTTCATATTACTCTTATTTAAGCATATTCAGTTCTTTAAGAAAAAACTTACGTTTTATAAAACATTCTTAACTGAAGCGGCTTATATATAATGATCACTTGGTGTCACATGAGCATATAGAAAAAACCTGGCTTACCACTATCCAGGTTTTTTCCGTGTCAATTCGAATTCTCTCATTTTTTGCGGCAACTCTGTAATGCTATCATTTAATTTATCAAGCTTCTTTTCGATACGATGAAGCAAATATAATGTAATGATAGCTGGAAAGCCAACATCACTGATAAGAGAGAGCCAAGTTTCCACCTTTCGATCCTCCTTGTAAAAAAGGGGCATCTACGCCCCTTTACTTTACGTTAATCCAATTGAATTTCAGTTACTGTACGTTCAACGATGCGCGCCCCTTTTTTACTTACTAAGTTTCCACCGCTTGACGTAAACGCATTTTCTGAAAGGACTGTATCCATCGCAGCATTAACATCTTCAGGGTTGACAGGTTCAACGGGGTCCTCAAGCGAAATCGTTACTGTTCGATTTTCCTCATTCAGAAATTGCATTTCAATTTGTTTCGCCATGTTCACACTCCTCCTCTCCTTAATTGATCAATGTTCAAACAAGTCCTTATTCTTCAGCTAACGTTGACAAATCATTTCGAACGACTTCATACAGGCTGTGCTCTTGTAGCGTGGCAAAAGCCGTAGCAATGGCAAATAAGTTGTCTGCTGTTGCTATTGGCTTTACGTTGTTAAAGATTTTGTTGCGAAAAATAGGATTGCCATCATCATCTGAACCGATGATTAAAACGAGACGAAGCTGAGAACTTTTTACTTCTTGAGTTGCCATCTTCCCACCTCCCTTCACCGTATATATAGGGTTAAATGATGAAAAAAGGGTCTAGTATGTAAACATTTCATCGTATCCTAAATGTTAATACTTTTTAGGAGTCATTGATTCATTATGATGTATTATGATAATGGGATAGGCGGTATAGTATGGTTGCTATCATGCAATTCGAATTCCTTTATATCGGTTTTATTTTTTACAATCGTATTTGTGAAGAAGAATTCTCTCGATCTTAAATGCAAACATTGAGCTTTATTCTTCCTATCAAGCTCAATGTTGGATTCCTTTTATTCTTTTAAAAATAAATGTCATTTCATCTATCTTTGTGATACTATTTAAAAAAGGGTTAGAAAATTTTAAAAAATTAAATGATTCCTAATCCTCCTAAAAAATGTAAGCCCTTACATTGTTGTTTTTTCAAATTTTGAAGCGAAGGGGGAGATGAAAGTGTCGGTAGTAAAAGTACCAAAACACACTCAAGA
This sequence comes from Pueribacillus sp. YX66, assembly GCF_041725775.1. Taxonomy (NCBI): domain Bacteria; kingdom Bacillati; phylum Bacillota; class Bacilli; order Caryophanales; family Bacillaceae; genus Pueribacillus; species Pueribacillus sp. YX66. The sequence continues at coordinate 109,917 of NZ_JBEUEL010000006.1, forward strand.
AAAAGCAAGACATGAACTTGAAAAACCATCAAAAAAAGAAATATGGGGCTACGGAGTGGGTAGTTTAGGACTTAATTCATCTTTTACTTTAACGAGTTCCTTCTTAACGTACTATTACACCGATTCTGCAGGGATTACTGCAGGCGCAGTTGGAACACTCATGCTCATTGCTAGACTTTTTGATGGTATTACTGATTTAGGAATGGGTACGGTCGTGGACAAAACAAAAACAAAATACGGGAAAGCCCGTCCATGGATTTTATGGATGTCACTACCCCTTGGGTTAGCCATTTTGTCATTATTTACTGTTCCTGATATTAGTAATTCAGGTAAGCTTATGTACGCTTATGTTACATATTTAGCTTTTATCTTGTTATATACGATGGTTGCCATTCCTTATAAAACACTTTTAGCGCTAATGACGCAAGAACAACATAGTCGCTCGTTAAGCAATCTGAACTCGGCGATTTGGTTTATGTTTGGAACGCTCATCGTCATGACATTAACACAACCAGTTGCCGCGAACTTCGGTTGGACTACGTTAGCGAATGCCTATGCCATCGTCACTGTTATTCCTTTGCTTATCACATTTCGAACCGTAAAAGAACGAATTACTTCCCCGCTCGGAGAAGAAAATAATATCCCGTTAAAACGAGGTTTACTTGCTTTAGCAAAAAACCAATATTGGTTTTTAATCACAATCGTTTCTGTATTATTTTATATTATTCTTTCCCTCGTTCAAGGCGGAGGACTTTATTATGCACGTTGGGTATTAGGAAATGAAGACTTATTTCCATTTATCGGCCTCGCTTTAACTGGTCCTATGGTTCTAGGTTTGTTCTTTATGGGACCTCTTGTGAAACGATTTGGAAAGAAAAACGTCATGATCTTTGGATGGTTTGTTGCACTTATTGGTCAATGCATTAAAATGATAGACATGTATGATTTACCAACATTTCTAATTGGATCTTCACTAGCAGGTTTAGGAGCAATGCCAAGTCTCGGGCTTATGGTAGCAATGCTTAACGACACAGTTGAATATGGTGAATATAAGACAGGTGTCCGAACTGAAGGATTGTTAAATAGCGGAGCTAGTTTCGGAGGAAAAGTTGGTACAGGATTAGGCTTAGCAATTATTGGGTGGCTATTAAGCTATGGAGGATATGTCGGGCAAGCATCAGAACAAAATGAATTAGCTATTACTATGATTAAATATATTAATATCCATCTTCCTATCGTGTTTGGTCTATCTTTAGTCACGTTACTCTTTTTCTTTAAAGTAGAAAAAATGTATCCTGAAATCATAGCTGAGCTACAAAGACGAAAAAATGGAATAAAATAAAACATTCGATGCCTCCTTAATAGGAGGTGTCCTATTTATAACTTTATAATTTGCTCCAATCATTTCCTTGGAAATAGTTCCGAAGCCTTTTTATGTAATCGATAGTTTGTTACACTTAATACACTATGAAAGGAGGTCATATGATGGCAAAGGAAAGTTCGTTCGACATTGTATCAAAAGTAGACTTAACAGAAGTAACGAATGCGATACATATAGCCGAAAAAGAAATCGCAAATCGATATGATTTTAGAGGAAGTAAAAGCAATCTTACTCTTGAAGACGATAAAATTATCATCGTTTCTGATGATGAATTTAAATTAAAACAACTAAAAGATGTTCTACTTAGCAAACTAATACGTCGCAACGTACCGATTAAAAACTTGGAATATAGTAAAGTCGAACCCGCTTCAGGTGGAACAGTGAGACAACGAGCAAAAATCGTCCAAGGTATTGATAAAGAAAATGCTAAAAAGTTAAATAAAATGATTAAAGACACAAAGTTAAAAGTAAAAACACAAATCCAAGACGACCAGCTTCGTGTCACTGGAAGAAGCAAAGATGATTTACAAAAAGTCATCGCAATTGTTCGTGAGGTTGACTTACCTATTGACGTTCAATTTATTAATTACCGTTAGCGAAAACCTCGCTCAATCAGCGAGCTTTTCACGAGTCAAAAGCTTTTTTAAAAGCATCTGTTGCATCTTAATCGATGAAATGTCTCATTGTCATAAATCCGTGAATCATTACTAGCATAATTAACATATTCAACGTCTACTCACGCTACCGTTAACTTATCAATATACGCTTTTCCATCGTCGTGAAGCGGATCGTATTCTGCAGTCATGATTAAAAGCTGGTGGTAAACCTTTTGTCTCTTTGTACAAATACGGACTGAGATACAGATGCTTTGCATCCTCTGGAGTTTTTAAATAATGTTTTCCAAACTATGCCATTAAATCTTTCGTTAAAAAATATCCTTCGCCATTTTCTTCATAAGATGTAGTCGGACCGACTCCAGTTAAAGGATAGATAAGCAGTTGAAAAACAATGTGAGGTGCTCGTTTTTATGCAATTCAGCCGCTAGATTACCTCCCGCACTATCTCCACCGACAGTTCTCATCGTTTCCGCCAAGCGCTTCCACATTTTTGGTAACCCATTCAAATGCTTCCAAAGCATCTTCAACAGCAAACGGGAACCTACGTTCCAGCGTAAGGCGATAATCAGCGGAAACAACGATGCATTCCAACTCCATTCGGAAGTGTACGACAAACGTTATCGTGAGAATATCTAGATTTCCAATGCCCCAGCCACCAACATGATAAAACACGAGCATCGTCAGCTTCTCATCCTTATTCAAGTCAGAATGTCCTCATGCGGACCCGGAATTTGGCGTTCTTCGACGGTCCAACTTCCTCGAGATAACTCAATGAACGCATTGCGCTGTATGCCGCACGCCCAGCTGACAGGAACTAACTGATCATATGTCATATTAGCCCCCTCAGATGTTCTTAAAATTGGAAGAGGACGCATTCGCATGCGTCCTGATATCTTTAATATAAAATTTAAATAAAATCCCCTATTTTAACGTTACCTTTTAGAAGGTTACGTGAAATAATCATGCGCTGAATTTCGTCAGTCCCATCATAAATTCTCCAGAGGCGTGCTTCACGATACCATTTTTCGAATGGGAATTCTTTCGTGTACCCCATACCTCCATGAATTTGAAGGACGCGGTCAATGACACGGTTACCCATGTTTGCACCATAAAGCTTAGCCATTGAAGCAAGATGACGGTTATCTTCTCCGCGATCAAGTGTGTGAGCTGCGTTTAACACAAGCCATTTTGCCGCCTCAATTTCTACAGCCGAGTCTGCAATCATCCATTGGATTGCTTGACGATCAGCAATTGGCTTTCCAAAAGTTTCCCGCTCTTTTGAATAGTCAATTGCCATTTGAAGCGCACGCTCAGCCATACCAACAGCACGAGCACCTACAATCCAACGGGCATTACCGATCCACTCAAGACCAAGTTTATATCCACCGTTTACTTCACCAAGAATGTTCTCATGTGGGACACGAACATTATCAAAGAATAGTGATGCAGGGCCCCAGTCACCCATCGTATGAATATACTCTGAAGTCCATCCCATATCACGGTCAACGAGGAAGCAAGTCACTCCTTTAGGACCGAGTTCTTTATCGGTTACAGCAATCACCATAACAAAGTCTGCTTCATTACCACCAGTAATAAACGTTTTCTCACCGTTAAGAATCCACTCGTCACCGTCTCTTACTGCTGTCATTTTAATATTGCGAGTGTCAGAACCAGCGCCTGGCTCAGTCATCGCAAAACAAGATTTCTTCTCACCGTTAATTGTTGGGATTAAGTATTTTTCTTTTTGCTCTTCATTTGCATAATAAAGAATATTATCTGCTGTTCCACCGAATTGGAAAGGTACGAACGTTTTCGCAGTTTCCATAAGTACGAGAGCCATCATTACTTGGCCTAAGTCAGCTCCGCCATATTCAGCAGGCGTATTAATTCCCCAGAAACCAGCCTCTTTCGCCTTTAATTGAAGTTCTTTTAGCTTTTCTGGAGGAAGACTTGGCTTCCCTTCAATATCATTTCTTAACACTTCATTTTCTAATGGCATGAGTTCCTTTTCTACGAATTGACGTATTGTCTTTTGGACCATCCGCTGCTCATCAGTTAAACGTAAATCCATGGTTCTTTTCCCCCTTTGTTTTGGTAAGTATTTCGATGCTCTACTTACCGGTCAGTATGTTTTTGGACGAAAGGTCGTCACTTTGAATTTTCAAAATAAATTATATAGGGATTTTTTTGGCTTGTCAATGTGAAAAACATCCAAAAAATTCTGTTATAATCTATAAATTCCATACAATAACGCTCCACCAAATGCAAGTAAAGCCCAAAATACATAGATCCAAAATACTTTACCAATTGCATTTCCGGATTGTTCGCTTTTTGAAACTTGTGCTTGGCGACTTGCTTTAAATAATGAAAAAATTAAACCAAAAAGTAAGAGACCAATGACTAGTGTAATTAAAATCGGATACATAATTTCAACCACCTATCACATATAATCTTTTCCTAATTCTTGGATGACATGATTTTGATCGATATGCTGTTTCGCTTCTTCGTTTCCTAACTCATAAATCATGCGATAAATTTCCTGCAATGTATGATCGTAATTTTTTAAATCATGTTCTTCTTTTGGGCCTTCTATTGGATGTAACGCTACATAAGCAACATCGAAGTTTTGTCGATTCGCTCTGTCAAACAAATCACGGAGACGTGTAATTTCTTCATCTGAAGCTTCTATTTCATATTCCCATTGTGTCGTTTCTGGTTGTTGAGTAATTTGCCCTGAAGCAACTCCGACGTAATATTTTTTCTTTTTCATTATCATTCACTCCCTCGTTCAACATTTAGCATTCCCCAAGCTAATGAAAAGTTATGCTAGCTTTTAAACAAAACGATGACATAGCAATTCCTTCATCTATTTAAACAGAAGAAAGCACACGCTATGACGTGTGCTTTCAACCTTTAAGATTTATTCAATTGCTTTTCGACGTCTTAAGAATAAGATACCACCAACTGTTGTGAGAAGTGCACCGAAAAGAAGCAAAGTTGGAAGGTGTGTTGCTGTTTTAGGAAGTTTTCCACCCGCACCTTTCTTACCATTGTTGTTATGATCTCCTTTTTTATTTACACTATCGCCGTTATTTTGATTATGATTACTGTCTCCTTTAGAACCACTGTCTCCAGGAGGTCCCGCTGGTCCCGTCGGTCCTTCTAAATTCGCGATTTTTTTCCATCCATCAGCAGTTTTCTCATAGACGTCACCATTTTCGTTATTTAAATATAAATCACCGATGTTGCCGAGCGTAGTATTTGGTTTACCATCGCCCGTATACCACTTTGTTCCAGGTTCTCCTGGTGCACCATCTGCACCTTTCAAATTTCCAATTTTATTCCAAGAATTCGAATCTCGTTTATATAGATCACCTGTAATAAGGTCAAGGTAAGAATCTCCATTATTTCCAAGTTCATCGCTTGGTTCACCTTCACCCGTATACCAAAATCCGTATGCTTCAACAACATTTACTGTTCGTTCCGCAGTTGCTACGTTCCCAGCACTGTCACTTACAGTATAGGTAACGGTATACGTGCCTACTGTTGACGTATCAACTTCACCAGAAATTTCAATTTGGTCTGTAAGGTTACCATCAACATTATCTTCAGCAGTAGCTTTAAATTCCTCATACGGATCGCCTTGCTTAACTTCCATTGGGTTATTACCGTTTATCGTGATGACTGGAGCTTCATCATCAATCGTAATGGATACGAAATGCAAATCTTGTCCCTCTAAAGGATGACATTCCGAGACAGATTCTAACAATGGCTCTGCATCGGAATCTTCAGAGTTATAAACAAACAATTTTGTGTTAATTTGGTTCGCATAAATTTTAATTTCATCATTTTCGGCTTCAGCTACAAAAGGACCTAACTCACCTGGACCATCAGCAGGAACAGTTGTTGTAAATCCACCTTCAGCAGGAATATCTGTCCGATTAATAGGTGTCCATTGTCTATCATCTAAATCTAAATCCGTTGGGGTAAACGTTCCATTTACAACATTCGGGGTAAAAAGAGATTCTCCTTCAACATAGATCGCACCTAATAAACGTAATAAATCGGCTAAGCCAGGATCTGGTGCTGAAGACGTTTGCGTTTGAATATAAAACTCTTCACCAGACTTGACAGATTGAGGTGCTTTGAAATTAAGAGTTAATTCCATATCAAATGGAATTAATGCATCACAGTGATAATCAATCATAACTTGTCCAGATTGTTCTGCAGCACTTGCTTCATTTGAATTAAATAAGAAAACAAAAATCATTGGGATAGCAAGTAACGCAAAAGCTACCTTTTTAAATAATTTTGTCATTTTGGTTGTCCCCTCCAATTTTATCGCTTCCTTCAACTGTGATAACTGTGTGTCCTAATCCAAACATAGAAAAAGAACACCTTTATCGACGTTTTATTTAAAATATTCGGAATTTTTTAATCACCCCGTTTTTCCTTTTTAGTTTTGTCTACTTGAGTAGACCTTAAATACTATGTTAAAGATTTATTCCCATTTTAAAAACCCGTCAATGTTAGGGTTATGTAAAAAGAACCTCTACATTTGTCGGGTTTTTTTCAAAGAGTAGCGCTATAGTATAAACTGTTCAAAAATTCATATTTTCAACTTTTTTAAACAGTCTTATAACATCATTTACAACATTTTTTTTGCAACTTTCGTAAACTCTCGATATCCTTTACGAGTTAAACTTCCATCATTGTCGATATGTGCATTTTCTTCTAAAAAATCTACCGTTGCTTTTGGTAAATTGCTACTTAACATTTTAAAACGTTCATTTATTTCAACGAATGATCCTTCATTAACCAACTTAGGCCCAAGTTGGTCTATAATCTCTCTCACTAATTTTGTTTTTTCTAATACAAACATTTCGGAAAACGATTGATTAATCTTCTTTCTTAAATGATTTAAGTTTGAGCGGATATTGAATAGGTCGTTATCAACTTTTTCAAGCTGAGAAATATACACCTTTTTCTCCTCTTCGTCTAGGCCTGCACGTTGAATTAAACGTTCAAGCAATTCTTCACGTTCTTCTTCTTTTAGTTTTAATGTTCTTTCCTCAAACTCGATTTGGATCGTTGGATCAAGTTCCTCAGATTGTACTCGTTTTTTTGATTTTTCCTCTTTATAAACCTCTTGTATATGGTGCTTGTCTACTTTTGATTGAAGGAGTTCTCTAACTTCATTTAAGAGCACATTTATTTTCAAATAATAAAAAAGCGACATGCTAATAGAAAATAATGCAAGTAAAAAAGTAATAAGAACTGAAAAATCAATTTTAAAAGGAGTCACAGCAATTTTCCATAAAAGCAAGATTGTAAAAAGACTCACGATAATCCAAATTAACATTTCATTTCGATTGATCTTTTTGCCATTCATTTCTTTCCCCCTCGCCTTGAGATTGTTTTCTTTTATTTTACTACATTCATTCGCTCACATTTATTCAGATGGTGGTGGTAATTGAACTTCTACATCGGGAGTAAGCTCTGATAATTGTACACCGGGCTCAACAAAACCACCAGTATTATATAAATTTGATAACGGTTTAATCATACCTGAACTCCCAACTTGCAGAACGGACGAGTTTGTAATTCCTTGTACCCGCAATTCATAAATAATAATCTTTTGATTAACAAATAAATTCATGGGCGCTCACCCTATTCGTTTACTTATCCTTCTTGTTTAGGCAAATGTTTAATAAATTCCTCAATCGCTTTATGTATATCGTTACGAACTTTTTCAATAACGACTTTTTCTTTTTCCGGATGTTTAGGATCTTTTCTCTCAAGATTGTTAATGTACATCGTGATACGTTTGTCAATTTGACGTTTTATATCTTCGATAATAAACCTTCGATACGGATCGTCTAACCGATAATTATATTTTTCTTCTACTTCTTTCACATTTTCGAAAACATCATCTTGTAAATATGCGAATATTTGTTGTTGAACGCGGCTAAATAATTCTTGATTCACTTCATTTACATCTTTATCTTCATTTCCTCCAACAACATATTGTTCAATCGCCTCACGATCTTGAGGAGTTAATCCAATATTTAACGTTCCCTCTAGCCGCTCAACTTTTAATTGATCAAATTTATATTCGATTCGATCAATATACATTTGCTTTTCATTACGTATGTCATTCAATTCTACTTCAAGGTCTGTTAAACGCTCATTTAAATTTTCTAGGTTGCGTTGAATGAATTGCAACTGTTTGTAAATTTTCTGAATGACATACGGATCAAACGGATACATATTATCAACCTCCCCCTAATACTTATGCTTGGGAGGGCAAATAGACAACTAAAAATTTATTTAGCTAGTCCGCGACAAAATTGATATGTGTTTTTGTCTTCGTACGTAATCCATCACCAACATTGTAAGATCCCGCCCCGGCAAATACACTAGCTTCACTTTCCGGTGACGTCCAAAACACATCTCCTACTTGAAACATTCCTGATAATGAAATCGCATTTATTTTTACGAAACCGACGATTGCTGGCAATTTCTTTCATCACCCTTTTCGTTTTCTTTACGTTGTTCCAGTCTGACCGGTATCAAGTACATCTGGATCCGTCGTATTTGTCGCACTTACCCCGCTCGTTGTATTTAAGAAGTCCCCTGTATTAAAAGAACCTGAACCGGCGTAAGTTTTCGATGTCGCCTTTGGCGAATTATAAAAAGAGTCTCCAAAATTAACGACAGAACTTCCTCCAACTTCAACAATTTTGACTGGTCCGACAATTGATGGCATTTGTCACACCCTTTACTTTCATCACTAAACTATCGTATGTCTTGTCTGTTATTGTTGTTCTAGTTTTATAGTCAGATAATGTTCATTTACGGCGCACATGCTTAATTCTCGCTTCAGCATGAATATAATTGCTTGAACCAATTTGAAAAACAGATGAATTTCCTAAAGAATTAATTTTTACATGACCGACATGAATAAAGGAAGAATCATGAAATGTATCTATAATTATTGGGTGGCTTACGACTGGCTGCGGAATAGGTTCGTAAAAAATAGGTGCATTAAAAACAAATGGTTCGTCGATAAAATAGGGAGAAAGCTGACTAACTGCGTATCCCCTTGATTTCGGTGTATAGGCGAATGAATCGCCAATTTGAAAAACAGATGAACTTTGTACTTCGTTTACTTTTACTGTTAATACAGTCGATGTACGTTTTGTCATTCTTCACACCCTATCGATTCGTAAATGCAACCTGTGCTCCAACAATATATGATTCTGGTGGTGTATCAAAAACAGAACCTAATGTAATCATGTCTGCATCACCAATTAGAACGAGTGAGGAACTCGCTACTCCTAAAATTCTAATGTTACCGACCGCTAGCCCTCGATTTACAACATAATATCTCATCTGAATCCCCTCACTTTATGACTATTTTATGCAGGCAACTGCCTACTTGTGCTTCAAATATGAAAAACACGTCAACCTATGAACGTGTTTTTCAATTCAACTGCTATTTATTTCGTTTTATCTTGGCACCATTTATCTTTAGTTTTTTTCATTTTCTCTGTATGTTCTTCAATTAACTCGATATGCTTATCTTTTTGCTCTTCTGATATCATTCCATAATCTTCGACCGTTTCAAAGATCTCCTTTTTATGCTCGTAAAGTTCATCGAATAGTTTATCGAGCTTCTTCTTTTGCTTTTTCGTCAATGTTACATTTTCCACACACTTATAATTTTTCAGATGATGCTTATCTTTCGCTTCTATCGGTGTTGCTTGGTATAACATTGTAAAGATGAGAGGAACGATAATTAATACTTGACGTGCTTTTCGCATAATGCTACCTTTCCTTTCACTTTTTACCGATATCATTCCTCTCCTCGATTTTTTTATACAATGGATTTTCCTGTATAAATACCATTGCTTGAACATATTGATTCGCAAGCCAATAATGATGATTCCAACCTTGAAATCGAAACCCTAATCGCTCAACTAATCGTATCGCTTGTTTATTTTCTGGCAGAGTTGCTGCATAAACGTAAGTAAGCTTTAACTTCTCAAAAGCAAATTGAACGATTTTTTGAAGAGCTTCACGACCAAACTTTCGGTTCCAGTATTGTTCAGCAATAACAAGACCTACTTCAGCGTGTTGTCTTCCATACCAATTTTTTATTCCACCTGTTCCAACGAAATCTCCTGTTTTCCTTTCAATAAATGCCCATGTAATACCCACTTTATTTTCATAAACCAAAGAGTTGCCAATCGTGTAAATATATTCGTCAGCTTGTTTCTTGTCTCGCAAAACAAAGCCGCCATCATATTTCATTACATTTGGGTTTGAAAATAACAAATAAATATCATCAACATCTCCTGGATGCAATTGGCGGAGCCATAATCGTTCTGTTTGTAACATCGGTATTTGTACTTGCCTATTCATATAAACACCCCTCCGATGTACTATATGAACACGAACGGTTAACAGGGTAGGCGATTGACGATCACTTGCACAAGTAAAGAAGATGCGACATACTGTTAAAAGACACAACACTGTGAAAATATAGAGAGTTAGGGAGATACAACATGATTCATCTAAAATCAACACGAGAAATTAAACAAATGAAAGAAGCAGGAAAGCTACTTGCTGAATGTCATAAACAAATTGCAAACATGATTAAGCCTGGTGTGACCACGATGGAAATTGATACTTTTGTCGAACGGTTTTTGAAAAAAAACGGAGCAACGCCTGAACAAAAAGGCTATAGAGGGTATCAATATGCAACATGCGCATCCATTAATGATGAAATTTGCCATGGTTTTCCACGTAAACAACCTTTAAAAAGTGGTGATATCGTTACGATTGATATGGTCGTAAATTTAAATGGTGCATTAGCGGATTCTGCTTGGACTTACGCTGTTGGAGAAATAACGAAAGAAATTGAGCATCTGCTCTCCGTTACTAAAAAGGCCCTTTATATTGGGATTGAACACGCTGTCGTCGGAAACCGAGTCGGTGATATCGGTCATGCCATTCAGACGTATGCAGAAAGTGAAGGAGTCTCTGTCGTACGTGACTTTACAGGGCATGGGATTGGTCCGTCGATCCATGAAGAACCACTCATCCCCCATTTCGGAAAGGCCGGTAAAGGACTTCGCCTCAAAGAAGGTATGGTGATTACGATTGAACCGATGTTGAATCTTGGTACGTACTTTAGTCAAATGGATAATAACGGTTGGACAGCCCGAACTGTCGATGGGAAGGTTTCCGCTCAGTATGAGCATACGGTTGCAATTACGAAAGACGGACCGTTAATATTAACAAATCAAGATGAGTAAAGAAAAAGGATAGATGTGCATATCTGTTCAAGGCATCTCAGTGCCCACATCTATCCTAAGGCTATGCAGAAGAGTTCTATTGTCCTCTCTCTACTTTAATATTCGTCTGCTAAATTCTGTTCCAAATCAATCTTTTTCAGAGCATAGCAATGAAACGAACTGTAAAACAATCACCATACCGTAATGCGTATATCATTTCTAGCCGTTCAATCGAAAGAGCTAGTACGGTGTTTTTTATCGTTTTAATATCTACTCAGTAATAAGAATTTTTTTAATTGGACCACTATCAGGTCTAAATCCAAGTCCAACCAAGGAATAAAGAGCAAACGGGATTTTGAAAAACAACGCTCCATCGAGACAGCCAAAATAATCTTCTTTTACCTTTTAATGTGAAAATCTCATTTATGAATTTGAAATCGGTTTAAAAGAATTTGCGATCGCAATAAATTCATCTAAAGGTAATGGTTCTTGTCCTTCATTTACTTTGTTGCTCGTATAATAAACGAGGCGATAATTGACAGTGTCTTCAGTCCAAAATAACATTTGCCCGATTTCATCTTCTGCATAAATCGCCTCTGTTCCATTGTCTAACATGACAGTCTCACCTGTTTCATTCGTCTGCTCAAGATTTGATACTATCACATCAATATATCGACCTTCACGATATGTTTTAATGTATCTGACTTGTATATCTTCAATCTGTTCTCCTTCCTCATATAATTCCTTATAATCATCAAGAGTAATCATTACGTCAACTGGATCAAATGGTAATTTTTCTGGAAGTTTTACCGAAAGCGTTGATTGTTCTGCCAATTGCTCGATTGTCAAATTTTCGTGCGTTACAGGAATTTCTGTTTCGTTTTCATCTGTTTTCGATTGACAACTTATAAGGAAAAAAGTGAGAAAACATAGCAATCCTATTAATAATGTTTTTTTCATAAACATTCTCCTCGTATATTATGTTTAGGCTTCATTATTTTCGCCTATTCCTCCTTACTTATTTACCTGAGTTTATGTCAATTTCCTTGGACGCTCTGTGATGTTCCTAGATAATGATCTTAGGATCATTTAGAACAATTCTTATTCTCCTTGCGGGTTTAACTGCTTAAATTAGACTGTTTCCGAGTGTGCGATTCGATCTTCATACACGCAGGCTGTACCCCTTGATGTTCGAACCTAAATGTAGTAGCTCTAGGGCGGCTTTCGATGCAAGGTGAGTACTCATACACGAGGCTGCTCATCGACGTTCACACTAGGAATATTTCAGAGCGTCCATGATTCTAAATCGAAAGGAGAGTGTTAATCCCATAAAATTATTTGTTGGTTTAGATGTTAGCTCTTATGAGATCAAGGTTTGTTTTTTTAAACGGTGAAGGGGATGAATTACAATCCTTCACAGTGACGAATGACTTACCAAGTGCTATGGAGTTAAGAGATGAGATTCTGAATGCGACCAAAAATAAGTCTGTAAGTGTGTTACGTATCGGTCTTGAGTCAACGAGTGTCTGCAGTTTTCATCCATCGATGTTTTTACACAATGACGAGTCCATTCGTGCTCTTTATGGACAAGTTTTGGTCATGAATCCCAAGCAGATCGCCAATTTCAAAAAGAGCTATAGCGATATGGATAAAACCGACGAGATTGATGCATTCGTCATTGCAGATTATCTTCGGTTTGGCCGATTACCGATGTCTGTTGTGAAGGAAGAGCAGTATGTTGCCCTTCAAAAATTAACACGGGCACGGTACCAAATTATTCGGCAAATACTCAAAAAAAACAACGGTTCCTCCAATATTTAAATTATAAGTGTAATACGTTTACAGAAGAAATTGAGTCGTCTGTATTCGGTAAAGCGATGATGGATCTTTTTCTTGAAAACTATAGTTTAGACGAATTATCTCATATGCCTTTAGAAGATTTAGCTAATTACCTGAAAGCTAAAGGTAAAAATAGATTTCCTGACCCAAAGTATGTGCCAAATCGATTCAAAAAGTTGTAAATATATGAAGTGAAAATCACTTCTAAATCCTTTTGTTAACTTCCAGTAATTTACATATAATTGCTAGTCTTAGTTTAATGTTGCTTTTTTAAAATAAATGTACCTTGATAATCGATGACGTAAAATATTTTGTGTAAAGGTCTTTTCAATAAAAAATAGGTAGGGTATCCTCGGAATTGTCGGATTCCAT